>JBAWVS010000060.1 GCA_037147175.1 bacterium | reverse complement strand
GAATTAAGTTAAAAAAACTTTATCCTAATAAATTAAATTAACAATGCACTAGAAACTAAACCAAAAGAGAAACCTGTTGAAACCGGAGATACCGTTATAAATTTAAAAGCATAAAACAATCAGGTTTTAGCTGAAGCAACTAACTAAAAACAAAAATTTCTTAATTTTTTGGACGATGTATAATAATAAATGTAAAGTCTGGAAATTGAGAAATTTTTTTATGCAAAAAATGAAAAAATATTTGTTAGCAGGATTGATTTTTACAGTAATAATATTTGCTGCCAAATCCGCATATTCGCAGGATGCAAATTATTATTATTTTAAAGCAAATTCTTGTCTGACATCAGGAAGAATGACTGAAGCCATAAATTATTATAATCAGGCAATAAGTTATGATGAAACTTTTTTTGAAGCATATTTGGGGCTTTCTATAGCTTATAAAGAAACAGGCGATTACGAAAAAGCGCTTAAATATGTTCAGTATGCCATCAGCTTAAGACCTGACTACTATCAGGCTTATTACAACCTGGGATTAGTTCTCGAAAAGCAGAACAAACGTAATGAAGCAATAAAAGCTTATGAGAAGTTTCTCAAGGGAGTGCCTGCTGCATCAAAATTTTCTGATGCCAAACAAAGGATTTTGCAATTAAAAGAATCGACTTAGAGTCTTTTTATAATTCTTTTTTATTGACAAAAAATCTGTTATTAATAGAATAAAAACGTATACACATAAAGATTTTATAAAGATAGTGACTGAAATTGAAAATTAATATTAAGGAATTGCTAAACCTACCAGATAAGGCTCTGGATATTACTTTTCAGGAAAGAATCAAAGAACTGGAAAATAATACAGCTGTTGATGCTATCCTTAATGTTGCAGTTACTGCTTATGGAGTTAATATAAAGGGACACGTAAAAACTGATTTAAAATTGGCTTGTGATCGGTGTCTTGCTGAATACGACTATAATATAGATGTTGATGTGGACGAAGATTACGTTACTGAAAGCATAATTTCCGGAGAACACAAAGAATATGAGTTAACAAAAGGGCAATTTGTCGAAGAATTAAAAGGTAGAGACGAAATAGACATTACTGATTTCTTGTATCAAACCATTATTCTTGAAATTCCTCAGAAAAAAATCTGCAAAGACGCGTGCAAAGGGTCAGAATCGTATCAAAAAATAATTTCTGAAAAATATATTGATGAAAGACTTGAAGTATTTAAATCTTTTTCAGAAAATAACTATAAAGAAGATAAATAATTTAACATAATGAAAGTAGGTATAAAATGGCAGTTCCAAAGAAAAGAGCAGGTAAATGCGCACAAGGACACAGAAGATCACACTGGAAAGCAACACTTTCCGAAACTGTTAAATGTTCAAATTGCAATGAAGTTGCTTTAGCTCATACAGTTTGTACAAGTTGCGGTTTTTATGGCGGAAAACTTGTCAGCGCGAAGCTTGCAGAATAATTATAAATCTATTAGCTATAAAAAATAAAGATTAGAGATCGTATTATAGGGAAAAAGAGTAAAATAAAATGTCGATTAAAATCGCAGTAGACGCAATGGGTGGAGATTTTGCTCCTTTAGAAATTGTTAAAGGTTCTGTACTGGCGGCAAGGGAATATAATATTCCTGTTTTACTCGTTGGTCAGGTTGATAAAATCAATGCTGAATTAAATAAATATGATGTATCCGGTCTTGATATTCAAGTAGTTAAGGCTGATGAAGTTATTGAAATGTGTGAAGCCCCGGGCAGCGCTATTAGAAGAAAAAAAGATGCTTCTATAGTTGTTGCTGTTGACCAAGTAGCAAAAGGCAATGCACAGGCACTTGTTGCTGCGGGTAGTACAGGTGCGGCTATGGCAGCCAGTCTTTTTGGGCTTGGCAGATTGCCAGGTATATCCAGACCTGCTATTGCGGTTGTACTTCCTACTACAGATAAGCCTGTTGTACTTCTTGATGCAGGCGCAAACAGCGAATGTGAACCGGAAAACTTATACCAGTTTGCTATTATGGGAAGTGCTTTTTCTTCCAAAGTTATTGGCGCAGAAAACCCCAGAGTGGGAATTTTAAATATAGGCGGTGAGTCAGGCAAAGGAAATACTCTGGCGCAGGATACCTACAAACTCTTTGCTTCAAGAGATAATTCCACAATTAATTTTGTCGGAAACGTTGAAGGAAGAGAAATGTTTTCAGGCATTTGTGATGTTGTCGTATGTGACGGATTTGTGGGCAATGTAACGCTGAAAGTTACCGAAGGTGTTGCCTCCATGATAATCAGCCAATTTAAAGAACAGCTTTATTCATCATTGCTTGCCAAAATAGGAGCATGGATTGCAAAACCTGCACTTATGAAATTAAGACAAAAAACGGATTATAATGAATACGGCGGAGCCTTGTTGCTAGGAATTAAAGGAACGTGCGTGATTTCGCACGGAAGCAGTAAAGCAATTGCTATAAAAAATGCTATAAAAGTGGCTAAAGAGTCTGTGGAAAAAGACGTAAACGGAAAAATATCCAGATTGAACGAGTCAAATAAACTATGCTAAATAATAGATATCCGGTAACTATAGCCGGTGTGGGCAAATGTCTGCCGGAAAAAATAATAACAAATAATGATCTTGAAAAACTTGTAGATACAAATGATGAATGGATTTTTACAAGGTCAGGAATTAAAGAAAGACGAATTGTAAGCGGTAACGAAACAGCATCTTCTTTAGCGGCAAAAGCGGCAAAAGAAGCACTTGCTTTCGCAGGTGAGGATGCAAAGAATATAGACCTGATTATATGCGCAACTTCTTTGCCGGATAATTTATATCCGTCTACTGCATGCGAAGTTCAATTAGCAATTGGAGCGGTTAATGCTGCTGCATTTGATGTTGTAGCTGCTTGCAGCGGATTAGTTTATGGTTTAAAAATTGCAAACAGCTTTATAGCCTCAGGAGAATACAATAATATTCTTTTAGTAGGCGTTGATATTCATTCGAGATTTGTAAACTGGAAAGACAGAACAACTTGTGTGCTTTTTGGCGATGGAGCAGGGGCTTTACTGCTTAAGAGATCGGATGATGAAGAAAATGATATTCTTTCTGTCGATATAGGAGCAGACGGGACAAAGGCAAGCGAACTGAAAATCCCTTTAACAGGAATTAATTGCCCGCTTGTTGAACAAAACACACCTGAATTGCAGTGTGTAAACATGAATGGTCGTGAAATCTATAAATTCGCGGTTAATTGCGTTCCTAAATCAATTATGAATGTTTTGAATAAAGCTGATTTAACTGTTAATGACATTGATAAATATATACTGCATCAGGCTAACATAAGAATTATTCAAGCTATCGCAGATAAATTAGACGAAAATCAGGAAAAATTTTATGTAAATCTTCATAAATACGGAAACACTTCTTCTGCTTCCATAGCAATCGCATTGACAGACGCTATTGAAGAGAATAAAATAGATTGTCCTTCGACATTAGTATTGAGCGGTTTTGGCGCAGGATTGACATGGGGAACTGCTGTTGTTAAATGGCGGGCGAAAGACAAAAGAAAACACATTGGAGAAATTAAATAAATGAGTAAATTGGCTTTTATTTTTCCCGGACAGGGCTCTCAATATATTGGAATGGGAAAAGATTTATATGAAAAATTTGACATTGCAAAAAAAGTATTTGATGAGTTTGATTTTATCCTCGGAAGCAGTTTATCAAAGCTTTGTTTTGAAGGTAATGAAGAAGATTTAAGACAAACAATTAATTCTCAGCCTGCTATACTGGCTGTTTCAATAGCTGCTTACGAAGTATTAAAAGCAAAAAGCAAATTAGTGCCTGATTATTTGGCGGGTCATAGTCTTGGAGAATATTCCGCTCTTTATGCAGGTGGGGTAATTAACCTTAAAGAAATTATAAAGCTCGTCCAGAAACGTGCAGAATTAATGAATGAAGCTCCGTCAGGAAGCATGACGGCAATTCTTTCGTTGGATGATGACAAAATACAACAATTACTGAAAGAAGCTTCATCTGAAGGGATAGTTTGTGCGGCTAATTACAATACACCGGATCAGACGGTTATAAGCGGTGAAACAAAAGCTGTTGAGAAAGCTAATGAGCTTGCTAAAGAAATGGGCGCTAAAAGAGTCATTCCTCTTCCTGTAAGCGGCGGTTTTCATTCGCCGTTAATGAAGCCTATAGCCGAAAAATTCGAAAAATTTGTCAATAACACTAACGTTAATGACGCAAATATCAATATTGTTACCAATGTTGACGCGAAAGCAACTGTTGATAAAGCTGAATTTTCATCAAAAATGATTAAACAGGTTTACTCTTCAGTTTATTGGAAACAGACAATCAGTTTTATGGCTGAACAAGGCGTGGAAACTTTTATTGAAATAGGACCGGGTAAAGTGTTATCGGGAATGATAAAGAAAATTTGCAAAACAGCAAAGGTTTATAATGTTTCTGACGTTGAATCCTTAGAAAAATTAGTAAATGAGTGTGTTATAGAGGTTGGTGTTTAAATAATTAGCACTGATTAAAGGAAAATTAGGGAGGATCCTAAACTTATGAGTGAAGAAAAAAGAATAGCACTAATAACAGGCGCATCAAGCGGAATTGGAAGAGTTTGCGCTATAGAACTGGCAAAAGAAGGTTGCACCGTTATAATTAACTATTATCCCGTGCCGGCATGCGAAGCTGATGCTGCCAATGTAGTTAAAGAAATTGAAGCATCAGGCGGAAAAGCAAAAGCTATCGGCTGCGATGTTACAAAAAGTGAAGAAGTAGAAAAAATGATTGCCCAAATCATGGATGAATTTGGCAGGATTGACGTACTTGTGAACAATGCAGGAATTACAAGAGACGGTTTGCTGGTAAGAATGTCCGATGATGACTGGGAAAGAGTTATCAATACAAACCTGAACAGTGTATTTTATGTAACAAGACCTGTTGCTAAAATAATGATGAAGCAAAGAAGCGGAAATATTGTTAACATGGCAAGTATTACAGGCGTTTTCGGTAATGCAGGTCAGGCTAATTATGCTTCCACAAAGGCTGCTGTTATAGGTTTTACAAAAACAATTGCAAAAGAATTGGCTTCCAGAGGCATTGTAGCAAATGCAGTAGCACCGGGATTTATTGCAACTCCTATGACAGAAAAATTGGATACAGATAAAATAGCTGAGCGTATCCCTCTTAAGAGACTAGGAACACCAGAAGACATTGCTGATCTGGTAAAATTCCTCTCCAAACCGAATTTATACATAACAGGACAGGTAATTGGAGTTGATGGCGGTTTAGTTATATAATTACAAACTGTAACATTAATTAGCTCGCTGTAGACAAAATATTATGATTTCAATTTAAATATAAAAAGATACAAAAATAGTTTAATTTTTGTTTAACGTAGATAACCAATCAATTTGAAAAGGAGAACCAAATGAGCGATACTTTTGAAAGAGTAAAAAAAGTAATAGTTGATCAATTAAGCGTAGAAGAATCTGAAGTTACACCTGAAGCCAGTTTTACAAACGATTTAGGCGCAGATTCACTTGATACAGTTGAATTAGTAATGGCTTTCGAAGAAGAATTCGGTGTTGAAATACCTGATGAAGAAGCTGAAAAAATCATTAAAGTTCAAGATGCTGTAAGCTTTATCCAAAAAAATAAAGAGTAATTTAAGTAATTTAAGTATTTATTAGTAAGGAAAATATGATGAGTAATAAAACCAGAAGAGTTGTAATAACAGGAATGGGCGTAGTAAGTCCATTCGGTGTAGGTCTAGACTTATTCTGGGATAATCTTGTAAAAGGTAACAGCGGGATTAAACCTGTAACTATCGTGGATTTGTCAAAACATCCAGTTCAAATCGGCGGTGAGTGTGCAGGTTTTGATCCTGAACTTTATCTGGACAAAAAAGAAGCCAAAAAAATGGACAGATTTACTCAACTCGGTGTAGTAGCTGCTATCGAAGCTATGAAAGATTCCGGATTGGATATGAGTAAAGAAGATCCAACAAGATTAGGTGTATATATTGGCAGTGCTTCTGGTGGAATGGCAACGATCGAAAAAAATCATCAGGCAATTATGGAAAAAGGTCCGTCAAAATGCAGCCCTTTTACTGTGCCGATGATGATTGTTGATATTGCCGCAGGAAGAATTTCCATTATGTTTAATGCAAAAGGTCCGAACAAATGTATAGTTACAGCTTGTGCTACAGCTTCACATTGTTTGGGAGATGCGTTCAGATCAATTGTTTATGGTGATGCAGACATGATGATAGCCGGAGGCTGCGAAGCTCCGCTAACTTCACTTGCAATGGCAGGTTTTTCCAGCGCAAGAACTTTATCCAGAAGAAATGACGAGCCTACTCTAGCAAGCAGACCTTTTGATAAAGACAGAGACGGGTTTGTTATGTCTGAAGGCGCGGGTGTTTTTGTTCTTGAAGAGCTTGAACATGCTTTAGCCAGAGGCGCAAAAATTTATGCTGAATTTGTAGGATATGGAGCAACTGCTGATGCTAACGACATCGTAGCGCCATGTTCAGACGGTGAAGGTGCAGGCAGAGCAATGCAATGCGCTCTTAGAGATGCCGGAATGAATCCTGAAGAAATTCAATATATTAATGCCCATGGCACAAGTACACCACTTGGAGATATTGCGGAAACTGTCGCAGTAAAAAGAGTTTTTGGCGATTATGCTAAAAACGGTTTGCTGGTCACTTCCACAAAAAGTATGACAGGGCATGCTTTAGGCGCAGCAGGCGCTATTGAAGCAGCAGCTTGTTTAAAAGTTATTGAAACAGGAATTGTTCCTCCTACCATTAACCTTGATAATCCAGATGATGAGTGTGATTTAGATTATGTTCCAAATCATGCAAGAAAAGTAGACAATATAAAAGGTGTAATGTCGAATTCATTCGGGTTTGGCGGACATAATGCTTCAATTATCTTCAAAAAATTTGAACAATAAAAAATAAATATAAATTAATAAAAAAAGAGGCTGTTGAAAATTTTAATCAGCCTCTTTTTTTTTATGTTATATAATTTTAGAAAAGAGTTGACGTTTTAAAGGGAAAATCTTATATATGCGTTTATCCAATAATCATGATTTACCGGGGACTTTAATAGTTGTAGAGGGTGTTGACGGTTCAGGAAAAAGTACACAAATATCATTATTGAGGGACTGGCTGGATTCTACAGTTCACGGGGTTATATTTACCGAGTGGAATTCATCAAAATTAATATCTGAAACCACCAGAAAAGCCAAAAAAAAGAATTTATTAACTCCCAGGACTTTTAGCTTGCTTCATGCAGTTGATTTTGCTGACAGATTGGAACAAATTATCGTACCTGCATTGAAAGCCGGATTTATTGTGCTTGCTGACAGGTATGTTTATACGGCTTTTGCAAGAGATGTTGCCAGAGGAGTAGACAGAAACTGGGTTAGAAACATGTATGGTTTTGCCATAAAACCTGATCTCGCTTTTTATTTTAATGTACCGGTGGATATTTCGCTCTCAAGAATTTGTACAAACAGAGCGCCAAAGTTTTATGAAGCAGGTATGGATTTGAATTTACACAACGACCCTTATGAAAGTTATAAAATTTTTCAGGGTCGGGTTATTGGCGAATATGACAAAATGGTTGATGAATATAATCTTATCAAAATGAATGCTGTTGATACTATTCACAGCCAACAAATTTTGTTAAGAGATATAGTCAGAAAAAAACTTGATGAAAAAGGAATAAAAGTATAAATGGAAACACAAACTAAACACGGTTATCCCGGTCTTTTAATTGTAATAGAAGGAACTGACGGAGCAGGAAGGTCTACACAGATTGAAAAACTTCGTGAATGGCTTGCTATAGAAAGTTATGGTGTTGTTGTCAGTCAGTGGAAAACTTCCAAGCTGATGGCTAATGTTATTGATAATGCAAAAGAAAGAAACCTTTTAAACGCTTACACATTTAGTTTGCTTTATGCTTCGGATTTTGCTGACAGGCTTGAGCAGGTAATTGTACCGGCTTTGAAAGCAGGACTTGTTGTTCTTGCCGATAGATACACTTACACAGCTTATGCAAGAGATGTAGTAAGAGGAGTAAGTCCTGAATGGGCAAGAAAATTATATGATTATGCTCCCGAGCCCGATATGGTTTTTTATTTAAAAATGCCTGTAGAAGCTTTACTCAAAAGAATTATTTCTTCAAGCGGTTTAAATTATTATGAATCAGGACGTGATATAGGACTAAGTACTGATTTTTACGAAAGTTTTAAGCTTTATCAAAGAAAAATTATTGCTGAATATACCAAAATGGAACAGGAATTTAATTTTGTTACTATTGAAGGAACTCTTAAAGCTGACCATATTCAAAACAAATTACAAATGAAACTGAACGAACTGCTTAAAACAGGTGTCTTAAGTTAAATTATAAATATATGTTAAATTTAATCTGCTTATATATAAAGTTTTCAAGCCAACTGTTCGAATAATAATGTAGAATGAGTTATTGGATTTTGAACTTTTTCGGAAAAGATTAATATATGCGTTTTAATAATATGTTTGATAATAAAAAAGCTCAGGCATTAGTGGAATTTGCCTTAATTGCACCAATTTTGATAATGCTGCTGCTAATGATTACAGAATTTGGTTATATACTGAATGTCAGAAATACTCTGTCAGAAGCGACTAAAGATGCTTTAGCACAAACTAACAGCAAATTTAACAATATCACAGGTGCTACAACAGCAGCTAAAAGAGCTAATGTAGAAAACGAATTACAGGCAAGTATTACTGCTTATCTTAGAAAACGAGCTGTTCCTAATCCTTCAAGCGTTTACGTGTATATATATACAGATCCTAACGGGATTTCTACAGTCAGGACTTCTTATCCATACAGACTGGCAATGTCTGCATTTGCTGCATTACTTCCGGGGCCGTCCGGTGCTCCGACTATAACACTTGAAACATCGCAAATTATCAATTCTGCAATAGTTCATGTAAATAATTTCAATTCAGGCTTAACTACGCAGCAATTATCTTCGTTTTTTTCTGCACCTTCAAGCTCATTAAATACAAATATTGTATTTAATGTTATAACCCCAACTGTCAGTGAAAATTTAAAGTGGCATACTGCTCTTTTGGTAAGCTGGTATGATAATGATGATCTTAGTTATGTTACTAATGCTGACTATGCTGCTAATAGCACTGATTTCGGTAAGCCTATTTATGCACGACTATATAACTGGTATGGTCAGGACTTATTGCCCGCGAATGAACGTATAAACCTCAGAACTGCAACTATACAAGTAAGATCGCCATATTATAACGGTGGAAACTGGTTGGAAACCAAAATTCCCTATGTATGGATACTGGCAGCACTTGACTACACAGAAGTTTATTACACAAAATATAATTCAACAGTAGATATAAATGCTAGCGGGTTAGGGTGGACATTAAATGAATGCTCTACTAATAACTATTACTGGGCTTCTGATGAATGCCCTATAAAATGGTCAGGTACAACTTATCCTTATTTGTACAGAATATACCCTGTAATGTACAGTCAAACTGATCATGATTTATTCATGCAATCTTTTGGTTATCGTTGGTGCGGTGCGAACGGGGTGAATAACGCTGCAGGCACTCAAGCCAGATGCAACAGTGATCAAATTGGCTCTCATACTGCACAGGAACTCGCTTTAAAAGGTTTTACACGAGATGGTGTTTATAGTCCAGCAAGCGGGTTTAATTTTTCTTATAATAAGAGGGGAAATTATGAATATATTAATAATCTTGGTTCAACACATATAAATTCGATACAGCATTACACAGTTCAATCAAGAGACACCAGCGGTAATTTTGACGGTAATTACATAATTAATATATTTCAGCCTATTATATCTTATTACTTTGCCTCTGAAACAGAACCTGTTGACCCTGCTAAAATCAATGATACAAATGGACCATTATATAAGGCATTTCAATGGAAATTTACTATTAATGGACTAGGGAAAATGACTAGCGGTGTAGGAAATTCAAATATAATGAATGTTTATATGGACACAGATGGTGACGGAATCCCTGATGCGTGGGATAATAAACCTGCTTATTTTGACGCAGACGGAAATGGAATTTTAGATGGTTATCAACAATCTATGGGATCATTTGATTCTTCAGGGAGTTTGATAAATCAATTTAGCAGTGCAGCTACAGGTGATTATACATACCCGGTTCCCGGTGTGAACCAGACTTCAGGGGGATATAACGTAGGTCCGCCTATTTCAACTCCATTTTTATTTTACGGTCCATTTTGTGATACAAGAAAAACTGTTGCAACAAAAAAAAGTTTAATTGCTGATTCCGTTCTTTCTCAATTCAAAACTAACGGCGGCAAGTTATATGTGCAGTGTGATACAGGAAGCGGTACATATAATGATTTATGCAGGTATTATCCTACATGGGATTCTAGCGCGACAATCGCACTAAACCAGAAAGTAAACTTTATAAATGGTCATATCTGCGGAAACGATATATGCTTAGATAAATCTTCTGAAATGACATATCTTGAGAATAATAATTTTGTGGCAACAAACAAAGTTACAAGAACTCCACATCTGCCATTAGGCTGGTAAGATAATAATTATGCAGGTTTTTTAATAATGAAAAAAATACAATTTAAAATTAATAATTTTAGAAAAAAACGAAAAGGTGTTTCTATAATAATATTGTGTTACAGCCTTATTGCAATATTTGCACTTTGTACACTGGTAATTGATCTTGGTATTATATTAAATTGCAGATACGAGTTTCAAAAACTTATAGAAACTGCCGCTCTAGCCTCAATAACAGATTATGAAGCTTATGAAAACCCCTCAGATAACACGATAAAATATCCCACGATTGCTAATATTTCCACAAATGCAGGCAGTAGTATAAACAACAATATTAATGCTTTTGTTAAATCAAATTCTTTTCTTCTTATGTCTCAAAATATAACTCCTACGGTAACTTTTGGAACTACAAACCAGAGCAAATACTCAAGAGCTATAAAAATTGATGCAACAGCAGTAGTAAAAACATATTTTTTACAGATGTTTGGTATTAAGACAATCAAAATACCTGCTTCCGCTGCCGCAATGCATATTCCTGTTTATTTAAAGAACGGAAATATACTTAATGGGGTTTCTTTATACAAGGATACTGATATTAGAGACCCTGTAGGCGGTGCTGCCAGTACTCAAACAATAAACAGCGTAAGTTATACTCTGCCTGCTGTTACAAACGTTAATACCGGTTTTGGCAATGTTTACGGTATCCCTGATGCAAATGCCTTATCTCTTGGACCGGGAGGATATGTTACAATAAAACTCCCTGCGACGCTTGTTGACGGAAAAGGATTTGACTTGCAAATTATTACGGCAGGAAATATTTTCGGTTATTTTGTATTTGCCGGAAATGATGTTGACCCTGCAAATCCCTATGTTGATGCTGCTTCACCGGGGGCTGGAATTCAATGGGTCAATATCAGCTGTACAGGCACACCTGTTGGCACAACTACAGATGGAACAGTGGGATCTTACAACCAATGGATTGATCTTAACGGTAATGGAACTGTTGATACAGGAGAAACCCAAGCAAAGTTTTACGGAAGCGGGTATTTTGATCTTGGTGCTACTTGTTCTTCCGGTTATAACATAAATATTAAAAGTGCAAAGTATCTTAAAATCATTGATGATAATGCAGAAGACGGTTTTCTTTTAAAAGATCCTCAAAACGAGCCAAGTATAGGGTCAACGCCTTCATTTTTTTCAGGACAAAATTCTTCTATTGCTCCGGGTGTAAGCATTGATGCGATTGCAGTCGAACATCATTCAAAATTAATAAGTTCAGCTGATTTTACTCTTGATACAGATGGAGACGGTTTATTGGATGTGTTTGAAAACTCGCTCGGGCTTAACCCTTCAGGTTCATCTGACGGAAGTGGAACCAATAACGATGCTTTAAAGTTCTGGGGATATATAACTCCTGCAGGCGGAGGCGGTAATATATCTGATATTCTTATTGACAATCCCACAACTGCTCTCAGGCTCGGGTATCCGACACGTTTGGATAACCCGCCTAAAATGTATGTAAATTTTTAGTTTGTATATATTTGTAAAAGTTTTTGCTTTTTACAAAAAGTTTTAGTTAATGGTGAATTCGCTAAGCAATCGCAACACCCGTTAATTCTTGGTATTTTTCATTAGGCGTTTTAAAATTTAAGACTTTCATAGGTCTATTATTAATCCAATCTTCAACATATTGCAATTCAGCATCCGAAATTAAGTCAAAGTCTGTTTTTTTAGGAAAAAATCTTCTGATTAATCCGTTGATATTTTCGACAGTCCCTTTTTGCCAGGCACTATATGGCGTACAAAAATATGATTCGGTTTTAAGCTCCTTGTTTATAGCTTCGTGATAACAAAATTCAATTCCGTTGTCGTAAGTAATTGTTTTTCGTAAATTTTCAGGGTATTTTTTTAATATAGAAATGATTTTTGTGCTGGTTTCAAGAGCTTTTTTGTTAACCAGCTTTTTTCTGTTATGAGTAGCTGCCCATTGCTGTTTTACACGTTTATGTGT
>JBAWVS010000059.1 GCA_037147175.1 bacterium | reverse complement strand
ATAAATAAAGTGTATCTGTTGAATTTAAAGGGAAATTCTGAAAAGCTCAAAATATTATCTAATCTGTACAGTCATTTAGCTACTATTATATAACCGAAACCCCAAAACCCATTTAGTACACAAAAAGCCCCTTATATAGCCGTCAGAGTTTCGCAAAATGGATTTTTAAAGGTTTTACCGCAAAGAATTATTTCAAAATCAAATAATTATTGACTTACTTTGTAATTTCTACAGAGGGGAGTTTGTGTTGAAGAAGAAGGAGAAAATCTATGAGTACCGGCGTATTAACAAAAGATTATCAAGAAAAATGGCAGGGAAACAATTTAATTTCACCTAAAATGTGGGGAATCCTGAAAAAGAACAGAATTACGGCACACACAGGAATTAACAGCCCTATAAGCAGTCAGGCTTGTTGTATGAACTTTTGGTATCCCTTTATTGCAGAGGAGCAGAAAGAAAATTTAAGAGATTTCCTTGAAGTTTTCGGGATAAAAGCAGAGAAAATTTTATCATTTAAGCCTAATTCGACCTTCTACGATTGCGTTTATCCTGACAGCGGAAACGTTTTGTTTGAATGGATAGGTCCTATACGTTCGCCAATCGGGGAAAATGACGGCTATATGAGAGGTTGCCACAGAACAAGCATTGATGCCTACATCTTAGCAAAAGTAAACGGCAAGAACACTCAAATACTTATAGAGTGGAAGTTTACAGAATCATACGCATCAAGACACAATACAGGGAAGTTCTTGGGTGCAAAAGGCATAGAAAGACTTGCCAGATATGCCCCGATAATAGCGAAAGAAAGGGAATACGGCAACGAAATATTATTCAACATGCAGGAAATGGATACTTGGGGATTATATGATATTTGCTATGAGCCGTTTTATCAACTGTTAAGGCAACATCTGTTAGCTCAACAGACACTAGGTGTTAAGTTCGGAGATCACTATGTAGAAGACTACATTGTAATGCACCTAAGCCACAGCCAAAACAAGAAGCTTAATGTCTTAACAGCAAGCCAAGCGGAGTATTCAAAGGGTTTTGAAAAATACATAGGACAAGAAATACACGAGATATGGCACAGCTTGTTAAGTGAAAGTCATAAACATAGGTTTATAGGCGAATATTGGGATTTATGCTTCCAGAAGTATGATGCACCGCCTGAATTAAAGCCGTGGAGTAATTACATAAGTGAAAGATATTTATAAAAAGGAGAATTTATGAATTTTGAAAAAGAATATGAAAATCTAAAAGGTAAAGTTAGAAGCAGGAAAGAGGATTTTAACAGGTTTATATCCTTTCTTGAAAATGAAACAAGCTGGCTAACAAGTCCTGCAAGCTGTAAATATCATCTTTGCGAAGAAGGAGGTTTGTTAAAACACAGCGTCGGCGTTGCTTTAACTCTTCTTGAATTCCGTAAAACTTTTGCCCCTATAATTTCAGAAGAAAGTTGTGTAATTGTCGGGCTTTTTCATGATGTCGGTAAAATCGGTATGCCCCAAAAGCCCAGATATCTAAAGAATTGCAACACCGAAAGTAAGAGCAACTATGTAATTAATCCTCAAGTAACAGAAATGGGGCTTGCCGTAAGAAGTCTGTACCTGATTTCAAAATACATTCCTCTTTCTGATTCAGAAGCACAAGCTATAACATATCATGACGGTCAGTATATAGCTGAAAATAAATGTGTGGCTCATAAAGAAGAACCGCTAACTTTACTAGTTCATTGGGCGGACTATTGGACAGCACATATTTATGAGGAAAATAGAATATTAAAAGATGATAACAGTTATTTCTATGCCAATAAACTTCTGAGTAAAGATTTAAGGCAGATATAAAGCTTCAAGATACTTGTAAAATCTTTGAAATTGCCCGTGTGTATTTTTAAATAATTTTCGTATAATTTATTGAAGTCGCTCGAAAGAGATTAGACAATTTTTATATAAATACTAATAATAAAGAAAAGAATTTTTATTTTTATTTTGTTTTTTTGTTTGTTTATTTTGTTTATTTTATTTATTTTATTTATTTTTATTTATTTTTATTTTTGATTGATTGAATGTTTTAGATAGGTGAAGACCTTTATACCATATTAAATAAGATTTATAAGTTTACTTATTTAAGTTACCAGAAACTTACAACTATGTAGAAAGTACACCTGCATAGTGCCCACAGTGTAGCTCATTTGAGCTATAAAAAGAACTGCCTGTTTTATTGATGCATAAGCATAATGCTATTTGCATCAATATACAGGTACCTAAATACCTTCAAGAACAATGTGTTAGATATTTTAATATCCCACTTATGAAGATAAGAGATAATTTATAAAACACAATTTGTTTTTATAACGAATATATCTTCAAAGTTAGAATCTGACTTGTAAGATTTCAAGCAAAGCTTCAATAAACTGACAGATTAAATATTAAACAAGCCAGCTTCCGTCAACTTGCCAACTATAATTGAGCTAACAAGTAATTTTTTATACTTAAACTCGAAAATAGTTGATTTAAAATCTATATCTATTCTTTAAATACCTTGTGTGCTTGCATATAAGGTATTTAATTTTGTTTGAGGTCTGATTTAATTAAAAAACAGATAAAATATAAATGTTTTTAGTAATCATAAGCTAAATCATATTTCTATATTCGTGGATTTTGCGCCTAATTGTAACGAAATGTAAATACGAATTTTTTAGAAGCATAATCCTTGCACAGCAAGGATTTGTAGAAATACATAAAGATATTTTGTGCCATATACGTGCCTTACTCAGCGAAGTTTTTAACAAAAATACGTAGAGATATATGTGGGCTATTTAGCCCAAGTAGATAACGGAGAAATAATATGACAAAAGAATTTACAAGTTCAAAAGTCACAGAAATGCAAATTAAGACAGAAATTGTTGACCTGTTTAAAACAAAAATTAAATATGTCTGCGCTTTGAGAAAATGGATTGTGTATAACGGCACAAAATGGGATTTTGATGAAGACGGGAAAGTTTTAAAAGAAATTATTTCATTTATTTCTGAAAAAACAGCTAATTCAGAGAATAGCCCGTATTTAAAGTTCACAGCTTATAATAAAATTTTGAAAATTATTGAGTTAATGAAACCGTTCTTAGCCGTAAACCTCTGCGATTTGAATAAAGATGATAATTTATTCAACTGTAAGAATCGAACTATAAAGCTTGATGCAAAAAAATCAACCAAGCATAACAGAGATTATTTAATAACAAAAGTTTCAAATGTAGAAATAATCAAAAACAGCACGTGCGCAGAAATAATTAAAAAAAGTTCATGTGACGAGTGGCTTAAGTTCTTAAACATTATTACCAGTAGTAATCAAGAATTAATTGATTATTTACAAAGAGTCATCGGCTATTGTCTTTCAGGTTATGCAAATGAGCAATGCTTTTTTATTTTGTACGGAAACGGAATGAACGGAAAAACAGTATTCGTAGAAACGTTAAGATACGTTTTTGGTGATTATGCTTGTTCAGCACCGCGCTCATTCATTTTAAATGAAAAGGAACACAATTTAAATAACGATATTCTTAATTTTTTGACTTCACGCCTAGCTATCTTGTCGGAAGTAGAAGAAAACAGCTGTATAAACGCAAAAACCATAAAAATTATGTCAGGAAATGATACCTTTGCAGTCAATGTCGGCAATGAAACTCTGGAATTTAAAAATAAATCAAAAATTTTTATTATTACAAATACCAAGCCTGAAATAAAAGAATCAACCGATGCAATTTGGCGCAGGGTTCAGATTATACCGTTTGTTGCTGAAATTTCAGAAGCCGATAGAGACATTTTCCTTTTTGAAAAATTAAAGAATGAAGGTGCAGGAATTCTTAAATGGGCTCTTGAGGGTTACCAAAAATGGAGGGATGACGGTAGCTTAAATCCCCCTGAGATAATAAGGTCTGAAACTACTGCCTATAAAGAACAAATGGATAATGTTTTCAAATTTATCGAAGAAAAATGTATTAAAGACCAAGAAGAAAGTATATCAACAACACAACTGCATGAGTGCTATACAGAGTTTTGCAGGGAAAACGGTTATAAAACCTTGACACAAATAAGATTTGTCGAATCACTTAAGGCAAAAGGCTATGAAAAAATACGGATAGGTAACAAAAGAGCCGTTAGCGGACTTTTTATCAAAGGAGCAAGAAGAGAAGCATATTAAACCTTCTGCCAAATATGCCAATTCAGCCGGCTAATTTAGGTCAAATATAAAAAATAAAAGTAAGTAAGTTTAAATAACAGAAATGAGGTAACCGATGAACAATACAAACACTCTAAACTCAATAATTAACGTAAATACAGCATCAGAGGAATTAAAAATTATGAATGAACAGCCAAAGAACTACCTTGATGATATCTTTTCAGCAGAAGATATTGATTATGAGCTAATGAATTCCCCAAAAGAAGAAGACCCGTATAACCCTTCAGAGCCACATTTTGTTTTCTATGTAATTGTAATAAAAACTTTTCTAATGTATTTAGATAAATTCGTAGATAAAGCCCAAGATTCCTTTAAAAATATTTACTTAACAGCTCAAAAAGGTCTTATTAATATTTATTTATACAATTCAAATTTTTCATGTGAATTAAGAATACCTACAATAACAACTGATAATAGTAAAATTTTAAGAGAAGCTATTTTAACAAATTTTAAAAATCTTTTGGCAATTTTAAAATCTATTAAGGATGACGATAAAATTGCTTTTAAAAAAGTCGGCAACGAAATTTTTATAAACATCCCGTATTTTAAAAATTTCCCTTTGGATGATATTTTTAAGAATAATCTATCATTTATAGATAAACAAGAAGAATTTTTTAATACGAAAGAGAAATTCAAAAATAATTTAATAGATTTAAATATTGAAGATTTTAATAAATTTTTGAAACAAAGTTCTAAGTTATCAGGTTTAATTAAACCGCCAGTGAATGAAAGTGCTTTTATCATGTTAGAAGAGAATAAAGCTTATTATGAAGCGGCTTTAGGGATTATTGAGCTGGAAGATACTGATGTTAAAGAGAAAATGGTTCTTTCAAAGGGGTCTGTAGACTTAATAAAAAATTTCATTCAAGCTACAAATCAAATAAAAAAACATTATAAGAAAACAGAAGGTATTAAAAACAATTCTGATTTGAGCATTTTTTCATTAAAATACTGTAAAATCGATAAAAAAAAGATTTTCATTGATTCACAATATTTTAGTTTGATTTTACCACTTGAATATTTAGATAATGAAAATTTTAATTTAATCAAATCAAAATTTAATCAAAATAACACTGATACGACCTTGGTTTATGATATAGAACTTGAAAAAATAAAAATTATTTTAAAAATGGTAAAAGAGTCAACTCATCTAAATATAGTCAAATTATTTGTTGAAGATAAAGTTTTATATATCGAATCGTTAACAGAACAAGGCAAAAAATTCAAAGAAAAAATTGGTAAAACTAATAAAGAAAGTTCTTTTACAATTTCATATGAGTTAAATACATTGATAAAATTATTCTCTGTCTTTAAAAAATTAGACAATGGAGCTGTATCAATTAATGAGAAAAATGAACTTTTAATAAATTGTTCAGATGAAAAACTAAAATTTATTTTAAAAAATCGTTAATAATAACAATATAGTTAATAAAAAGCATTCTAGCAGGACTTATCTCCTTTAGAGTGCTTTTTTGTACTGTATAAAACTTGTTTAATGGATTTAGTCCTTAACATATAGTTACAAATGTGCAATATACGCAGAATTTATATATACACCACAGATTTACAGGTGTTCTATTAGATATATAAGGTATTTACACCTTATGGTTGGTAGAAAACACAAGGAGAAAGTGTGTATGAATTGGATTATTCAGTCGGATTATAACGAACTGGAGGAATTGAGCTGTCGAACTGACCTGACCGAGTATGAGGAAAACAGGTTAGAACAACTTGAAGCAGACATCTATTTTTATCAGACAAACTATGTTAAAGGAGGCAGATAATGAGCGCATTGATACAGGCGACAGTTAAATACCCTATGAGAGAAGTCGAAACCCGTTACGGTAAAAGAGTAAATGTCGTACTTGTTACTAACGAGGGTGAGCAGATAACTCAATGGGGAAAGCCTGAGGATACAACCCTGTGCAGTTTAAGGAGAAATCAAAAAGTAACGCTTGTAAAAGAGCAGGACAACAAAGTAAAAATAGTATTCAACAAAGAAGAACAATCAGTTAATACGGAAGTTTCTAATAATAATTTAAAACCTGAAATTTGGGGCGAAGAAGAAAAGAATAAGCTGAATCTAAAGGCTTCCAACCTCATAGCTTTTTATGAATCCTGTGATGCTTTGGTACGGCAGACGATAAAAGAGTATAAAACGGAAGAAAGTTTAAGGTCGATAACAACAACTATCTTCTTGCAGTCTGTAAGAAATGTTTAAAAGCTACTGATAGAAGGAAAAATAAAAATGGACATAAGACAAAATATGACAGATAAAATAATATTAGCCCTTGAAAGTGGTGTTACTCCTTGGAGATGCCCTTTTGAAAGAACAGCTTTGCCGACAAATTTAAAAACAAAAAATAATTATAACGGTATAAACACTTTGTGCCTATGGCTTACTTCAAAGTTAAGCGGATATACAAGCAATTACTGGTTAGGGTTTGCACAAGCAAGGACACTCGGGGGCAAAGTCAGGAAAGGAGAAAAAGGAACTCCGATAATAGTATGCCAGACGGCAAAGAAAAAAGGTGATGCAAGCGGGAATGATGAAGAACTCATCACCCGCTTTTTTAAAACGGATTATGTTTTCAATATTGACCAGATAGAAAACTTGGAAGCAGAAACAGAAAATCCCGAAATAAAATCAGTAGCAGAAATAGAAACTTTTATTTCATCAACAGGGGCTTCTTTAAGACATCAGGGAGAAAGAGCCTACTTTGACATAAAAGAAGACTTTATAAATATGCCGTATAAGTCTAAGTTCAAAGATGAACGAGGGTATTACTCAACTCTGTTTCACGAACTTACTCACTGGACAGGTCATGAAAGCAGGCTGAACAGACTTGAATTGAAGGACAAGAAAGACAGAGCCTTTGAAGAGCTTGTTGCTGAAATAGGTTCTAGCTTCCTAAGTGCAGAGTACGGAATTTCTGTTGATATTGAAAATACAGCCAGCTATATAGAAAGTTGGCTTGAAAATTTAAAGAAAGATAAAAACTACATCTTCAAGGCTTCGGGGAAGGCAAGCGAAGCCGTAAGTTATATCCAAAAGTTTTGAAAAAGATTATCGTCAAAAATCATCAAGCTCGCACAAGAAAAATTAAAATTTACGTACATAAATTTGTAAAAGAGTTAAAAAGGAAAATAAAATGCAAAACCTAGAAACCACAGATTTATTGACCGTTGAAGAAGTAGCCGACATCCTAAAAAGCACAACCAAGAGCATTTACACCTACATAAGTGCTAAAGGAAGCAAGCCAAGAAACAAGTTTCCTTCAGAAATTTATTTAAAAATCGGAAGAAAAGTATTGTTTATTAAGCCGAAGTTAATGGAATGGCTCTTGTCAGGGGCAAAAATGGAAAAAACTTTAGGAATTGTGGGTAACTAAAATGCCTGTATATCAAACTGATAGTAATAAATGGTATATAAACCTTATGATACGAGGTCAAAGGTATCATAGGGCGGTTCCTGAAGCAACAAGTAAAAAAGATGCGGAAAAAGCTGAAATAATAATTAAAGCCCAACTTCTTCAAGGTAAGTACAGTTTAGTAGAGGGAATAGGCGAAATGCCTTTCCCTAAGCTAAATGAAACTTATAAAGAATATATAATGTCAGCCAAGAAAGGCTGGAAGGAAGAACAAAGTAAAATCAGGAAGTTAAGTGCTTTCTTCGGAAAGTGTAAGCTGAAAGAAATAACTCCCGATTTGATTTCAAGATATCGATCTGAACGGCAAAGGATGCCTAAAAAGAACGGTAAGCCTCTATCAGGTGCAACAATTAATCGTGAAGTGTCAATTTTAAGTAAGATGCTCTCTATTGCTCTTGAAAACGGCTGGATTCTTTCAAATCCCTGTCGTGCTGTAAAAAAACTTAAAGAAGAAACCAAATTGGAGCGTTATTTGCAGTCAGATGAAGAAGAAAGGTTGTTAAATAACTGTGTCGGAGCACAAATGTACATGAAGCCTCTGCTTATATGCGCTCTGCACACAGGGATGAGAAGAGGGGAGATATTAAACTTGAAATGGGTTCATGTGAACTTACAAGAGGGGTTTATTACTGTAACCATGACCAAAAGCGGAAAGAACAGAAATATTCCTATAAGTCCTGCATTAACGGAACATTTAAAAGAACTTTATAATAACAGGCAATCAGAATATGTTTTTACAAACCCGATTACTCAACAGCCTTATAAAGACATAAAAAAGAGCTTTTTAACTCTTTGCAGTAAGTCAGGTATTGAGAAATTAAGATTTCATGATTTAAGGCACACAGCAGCTACAAGAATGGTCGCTATGGGCGTAGAATTGGTTATTGTTCAGGATATTCTCGGGCATTCGCAAATTACTACCACTATGCGGTATGCTCACCCTGTTCCAGAGCGTAAAAGGATGGCTATTGAGGCGTTGGCAAATTTCAGATAAACATTCATACTTTTACCTCCTCCCAACTCCTGTATTTAGCAGGAGTTTTTCTTTTGTTTATCTAACCTGTACACGTTTAAAGCCATATTAGTATTTTTCAAAAACCAAAACCTATAGGAGGTATTAAACTCTTTACCTCTTGGCTGTAAATAGCCTCGTATCAAGTAAATACAAATTTGGCAGGTTTTAAAAGTTTTGCGTAAAAGAAAATCAATTAAATTTAAACTCTTAACAAGTTTTTCCCTGATGTATTTGTAATATAATCAAAATATATAAAATAATAAGCAATATAAAGGGAAAGCTGGGAATGATTGTGGGTGAAATAAAATCAAAAGTTGACAGACTTTGGGATACCTTTTGGAGTGGCGGGATTTCAAACCCTTTAACGGTTATGGAACAGATTTCATATTTATTATTCATAAAAAGACTTGATGATATTCATACGGCGAGAGAAAAGAAGGCTCACAGACTTAAGCGTGATATTGAAAATCCTATCTTTTCACCTGAACAAAATCACCTTCGCTGGTCACAATTTAAAGATTTCGACCCTGAAAAAATGCACTTTGTTGTAATGAATGAAGTTTTCCCTTTTATAAAAAAGATAGGCAATGACGGCTCTTCATATGCAAAGTATATGAAAGATGCAATCTTTATGATACAAAAGCCTGTTTTGTTGGTTGAAGCTGTTGATATGATTAATGATATCCCTATGGAAGACAGAGATACCAAAGGCGATCTCTATGAATATTTGCTTTCCAAAATAGCCTCGGCAGGGGTAAACGGGCAGTTCAGAACTCCGAGGCATATTATAAATATGATGGTTGAACTGATGCAGATTAAGCCCGATGATGTTATTTGTGACCCTGCTTGCGGTACGGGCGGTTTTCTTGTAGCAGCGGGAGAATACTTAAGAAAAGAACACCCTGAAATCTTTTCCAATCAAGAATTAATGCACCATTTTAACGAAAAAATGTTTCACGGGTTTGATTTTGATGTGACAATGCTCCGAATCGGCTGTATGAATATGATTTTGCACGGCATAGAAAATCCGAATATTCAGTACAAAGATTCTTTATCTGAAGACAGTTCTCACGAAGCTGATATATGCACTTGCGTATTGGCAAACCCCCCGTTTAAAGGGTCTATTGACAAGAAAGCCATTGCGAAGAACCTTCTTTCGGAAGTCAGCACTTCCAAGACAGAACTTTTGTTTTTGCCTTTAATGCTCAGATTGCTTAAAACAGGCGGAAGATGTGCGGTAATTGTTCCTGACGGTGTATTGTTCGGGGCTTCTAACGCTCATAAAGATTTAAGAAAGATTCTTGTCGACCAGCATAAACTTGAGGCAGTTATTTCTATGCCTTCAGGAGTGTTTAAACCTTATGCAGGAGTTTCAACGGGGATATTAATTTTTACAAAAACTAATTCAGGCGGTACTGATAAAGTCTGGTACTATGATATGCAGGCAGACGGACTCAGCCTTGATGAGAAAAGAACAGAGTTGGATTCGACAAAACACGAATGCAATAATCTTCCCGATATTATTAATCGTTATAAGAATTTGCAAGCAGAGGAATCCCGAACAAGAACGGATCAGTCTTTCTTTGTTCCGAAAGATGAAATTATCTCAAATGGTTATGATTTAAGCATAAACAGGTATAAAGAAGTTGTTTATGAAGAAGTGCAGTATAATTCGCCTAAGAAAATTCTTGAAGAAGTCAGCACTCTTGAATCTAAAATTCAGCAAGGTATAAAAGAGCTAGAGGCTTTACTTGCATGAAAAAATTACCTGAAGGTTGGAAAGAAGTTAAATTAACGGAAGTAACAAGCCTTATCACATGTGGAGTTGCAGCCAGACCAGAGTATATCGAGGAAGGTGTGCCTTTTTTATCGTCTAAGAATGTAAAAGCAAATAAAATATTTTTTCAGAATTTTAACTGTATTTCCGAGGAAACGCACAATCAATTAACCAAAAAGAATAAACCTGAAAAAGGGGATATACTCTATACAAGAGTTGGTAGCTTTGGGGATGCTGCGGTTATAGATTTTGATGAGGAATTCAGTATTTTTGTAAGCTTAACCCTAATTAAACCAATTAAGGAATTAGTTTACAGTTATTATCTTATGTATTTACTTAATTCTGAGCGTTTTAAACAATTAGCAATAAGTAGTACAACAGGGATTGGTGTTCAAAATTTAAATGTAAATGCGGTTAGAGAGTTTAAAATTCCCCTTCCTCCTCTCGAAACCCAGAAACAAATCGCTGCGGTGCTGGACAAAGCTGACGAACTCCGCCAAAAACGCAAACAGGCAAATGCCAAGCTTGATGAGTTTTTGCAGTCGGTTTTTCTTGATATGTTCGGCGACCCTACTAAGAATTCGAAGGGATGGAAAGAATGCAAAATAGTTGATATTTGTGCAGTTCAGACAGGAAGTACTCCTAGTAGAGAAAAACCTGAATATTATAATGGTGATATTCCTTGGGTTAAAACGGGAGAAGTTATAAACTCTTATATCTATGATACGGAGGAGCATATAACTCAAGAAGCTATTAATAAAAGTAATTGCAAATTATTTCCACAGAATACTATTCTGGTTGCAATGTATGGACAGGGCTATACCAGAGGAAGAGCGGCTATTTTGAAAAAGAAAGCGACTACTAATCAAGCTTGCAGTGCAATTTTGCCTTCTGAAAAAATAAATCACGAATTTTTATTTAATTTGTTAAAAGCTCAATATAATACTTTAAGAGAATTAGGTAGGGGTGGCAATCAACCAAATTTAAACCTTTCAATGGTTAAAAACTTTGAAATATATCTTCCCCCTATCGGACTTCAAAACGAATTTGCTCAGATAGTCGAAAAAGTTGAAGATCTGAAAAAGAAAAATGAAGCATCCGCCGTAAAGCTTGATGATTTATTCAATTCCCTGCTTCAGCGGGCTTTTAAAGGCGAGTTGGAGTTTAGGGAAGAGGCTTTGGCGAAAGTTTAATTCAAGAAGCCTTCTCTTTTTAGCATTTCTTGGAGTTCCCAAAAAGTTTGTGGAATATTATCACCTGTAAAAGGGATATATTGAAGACCATCAATATTAGAAAAGGGTTGAACCGTATCTTGCTTAAGGATTGCTACTTTATTAAAGCCTAGTTTCCCTTGAAACAGACCTATTTCATGTATCACATTTTGTCTTGCCCTTACTTCATCTCCAGCCGTTTCATCTTCTGCCGTCATAATAATAATAGCAAAAGTAGCTTTATCTAAAAATTCATTAAGGATATTGCCTACATGATGCCCTGCTCGGCACTCTGATTCAAAATAAATTACATCATTTAACTTCAAACTATCTTTTAACCAAGTATTTATCCTGTTCCAAAGAGGGCTTCTCCCATGTCCTATAAAAATACAGTTACACTTAATAATTTTTTCATCAGTAGCGGTTTTTTGAAATTGTTTTTCTAATTTTTCCAACTTTTCTTTAATTTCTTTAATTTCTTTATTTTCTCTATTTGAATTATTAAAAACAATTGATGGTTTAGTAGCTTCGACAGTTTTAACTAAAATTTGTCGATTCATTAGTGTAGTTACTGAATTTTTTAATGATTTAATATTAATATTTGAATTTCTCAAAGTATCAATTGCCACACCCTCATCTAATTCCAATAACGCTAATAAGAGATGTTCGGGTGCGATATACTTTATGCCTAATGATTTAGATTTATTAAAAGACAATTCAAGTAATTTTTTAGCTAAAGGCGTAAATGGTATCTCTATTCCAATAAGGTCATTTCCCCTACCTATAATTTTTTCAACAGCTTCTCTTGTAGAGAGGATTGTTAAACCATAGTTATTTAATGATTTTGAAACAATATTATCTTTTATGTTAAGGAGTCCTAATAAAATTTGTTCAGTGCTGACAAAATTATGACCCATTAAGCGTGCCTCTTCTTGAGCTATAATATGCCGTAGAAATCGGACAGAAAAAAATATAAGTTATCATCCTTTCAT
>JBAWVS010000058.1 GCA_037147175.1 bacterium | reverse complement strand
TTATTGCAAATTACTCCAAATTCTTAAAAATTAGCTGCTTGTGCATTGGTCTTAAAGTTTCATTTAAACCCGCTGCATTAACAGCAGCAATCAAAGTAGTAAATTTTTCGGCTTTTTTAGCCGCTTCTAAAATATTCAAATCGCGATATGTTTCAACAGCCATGCTGTAAACCTCCCTATTTTATAACACAGAGTATTTTTACTCAAACTAAATTATTTTTAACCCCCGAAATGTATAATTATTTTAAAAAGAAAATTTAATATTTGAAAAGCTCATCCAGTCTGTAAATTTTCGAATTTCATCTCATAACGCCTGACACTTCATCTCAAATTAACTGTCTCTTTACAATTATTCTGTTCTTACCCGTTTTGAAAGTATAAAAGACAACAAATAAAAAGAACATAAACCGGTAGTCAAATTTCAACTAATTTTTTTTATTAATAGAGCGATTTCAAATAACATTTGTTTTTGATTACTGTTAAAATCTCTAAATATTTGTATCAAATTCGATTCACATTCTCTGGGCACATTTTCTAGATTTACAACCCAAAATGATTCAACTTTAACATGCAGGCTCTTTCCAAATTTCTCTAAAGATTTTAAACTGGGTCTCTTTTTGCCTGTTTCGATACAGCTTATATATGAAGTCGACAAATTACACATTTCAGCTAATTCCGATTGTGTTAAACCATTTTCATGTCTGATTTTTTTAATTCTTTTGCCTATAATTTTTTTATCTAAAATCATCTAACTCTCCATTCGCTGAATAACTATACAGATTTTATACATAAACTTGCATGTGATTTTTTGCATCATTTTTTAACATTCGAAGCTTTGTCCAAGATTTTTGAGTAAAGATTATTTGCAATAAACCCACTTGAAACAAACCCATAATATGATATAATTATATTAAAAGTTTAAAAAATGAGGTTTAAAATTAATGGCTGTACCAGAAAAAAAACTTAAAGTTGATTCAAGAGGCAGAATAAACTTAAAACAATTGTATTCAGAAGAAGTTACTTCATTTAGGGCGATACGCCAAGAAGATGGAACTATACTGCTTAGACCTGTTGTAGACATAGAAATCCATCCTGAAGAAGCTTGGTTGTACAAAAATCCTGTAGCTCTGGCAACTGTAAAAAAAGGATTAGAAGACGTATCAGACGGAAAAATTTCAGAATTGGAAGAAGATTTTTGGAATGATATAGAAGACGAAGAAGACGATGCATAAAATAAAATACTCTGATACGGCTAAAAAAGACCTGAATAATCTTAAAACGACAGGTCAAGCTAAAAAACTTGCCAAAATCAAAAATGCAGTTAAAAAACTAGAAGAAAACCCAAAACATCCTGGTTTACATACTCATAAAAACAGCTCTGTTAAAAGTCCTTTTGGCGGTGAAACTTTTCAATCTTATGTCGAAAATAAAACTCCTGGTGCATTTAGAATATTTTGGTGTTATGGACCAGATAAAAGTGAAATAACAATTTTTGCTATTACTCAACATACTTAAAGAATCTGTCATGTTTTTTCCAAAATTTACAAAATTCATTTTTACTTTATTAGGATAAAAATCCCTGTTTTTAATGAAAGGAAAGACCTATTTTGGTTAATTTTTTATTAATAATGGGTTGTTTGGCAATATTTTATAAATTCCCTGATAATTCCCTGTAATTTTTACGGGAATTTTGTCTAGAATACACTCTATGACTGTATAAATTTAATTATCTCCGTCTATTTTAGTTGACAGAATTAAAGATTTTTTGTTCCTTTTCTTAATTTCTTTCTCAAATCACAATAGTCGCTCAGAATGACCTCTTTATGTTTTTAATTGATAGATTGCAATTTGCTATAATCCTGATTCATATATTATTATAAAATCCAATACAAGTCTGAACATCAATAATAACACTGGTTTCTTACTATTTTTATTAAAGTTTTTCTATAAAAATACCGATAAGGTTTTTAAATAGATAAAAATATTTTTGAGGTCAAAAAATGGCGTTAATAATTGACAATACTAACGGAAGAAGAATGATAAAGCTTTCTGTTGATGATGTTTTAATGGTAATTTCGATGTACCAGCAAAAGTGCAACTGCAAAGATTATACTTATGAAGAAGTACGGCTTGCTCTAAGAAATAATAATTTTTATCTTCCCGAAGATTTTAGATAAAATAAAATTTTATTATGCATCAACATTGTTCAAATAAAGTTCATCTATAAGCACGCAAATAGTAGCAACTGCCGGTGGTGCAAGTAGTAAACCCGCCACCCCAAAGAATGTTGCTCCGGCAAGAAGCGAAAATATAAATGTAAGCGGATGCATTTTAAGAAATTTGGATACAACAAACGGTCTGATTACATTATCTATAAGCCATTGAATAACGCCGTATACAACTAGCGCAAATATAGCAAGAACAGGCTTTTGAGCCAGTGCGACAAGACCTATTAAAACAATCGTGATTATTGGTCCAATAACAGGAATAAGCTCCAGTATTGCTGCAATAACTCCAAGAATTAGCGCAAATTCGACTTTTATAAGAAAAAGTCCTAGGCTTACAAGAATAAACACAGCTGAAATAACTATTACCTGACTTATTACATAGCCGCCGACTTTTTTAGAAATCATGCGCAATATCTCTGTGGTTCTTTCTTTTGTTTCTTCGGGAAAAAAGCTCAAAATCTTGCTTTTTAAATATTTTTTATCGACAAGCATAAACAAAGTCAGCATTGCCATTGTAAAAACAAACATTATTGAAGATAAAAAGTTTTTTGTCATATCGATTGAGCTTGATAAGATATTTTGTCCAAGCTTTGAAGCAAATGTCATTATTTGCGTCATACTTGGCAAAACGCCAATATGCTTTGCATATTCTACCCATTTACCCAACCCTAAAAAGTTTAAAGTTTCTATTATTCCCGTGTCTTTTGTTTGGGAGGTAAAAGCAATTAATTTTGCCGAGTAAACAGGAGCTTTTTTGAGGAAAGATAAAGTTTGAAACATTAAAATATTTATAAACGGAACTAAAAATAATGCTATTAGAATCAAACCTATTACTGCAACTATTACAACAGCAGCATGACGGGGCATTTTTTTACTTAAAAAATTTATCAACGGGTCAATAGCGCTGGCAACTATGAATGCCGCGAAAAATAATATAACAATAAATTGAAGTTTATAAAAAATTATACCCAGTAAAATTATAAAAGTGTATAGAATAAGGTTTTTAAAAATATTATAATTTTTATTTGTATTCATAAATTAAATTTCCTTTATTAATTTTTTGTAATATTTTGTCAATTTATTATCAATTTTATATATTTAGGAGTTTTATAGGCTTAGAATTATTTAAATTATATAACAGGAAAATATAAGCGAGTAAAAAAATATGATTTCAAATATTAGACAGCAAAACAATACAATCTCTTTTCAATCGGATCGTCAGCTAAATATGGAAAATCTTTCCAATGCTGATTTATACAGGCTGGCAAATATTGATGACAAATATATTAAAACAACTGCAATAAACAATGAATCACAAAACTTTGTAAACGATCCCATGCGAAAAGTTGAGAAAAAAACATCTCAGGCTATTCCTATTGTTGACACTTTGCTCAATGCAGCCTTAACTCACGGTGATTTTGGGGACAAAGTTTTTACGGGAATAAGCAGGGCTTTTGAATGGGGTATCTTTATAAAAATTACAGATGCTTTATCAAAAAAATTAAATCAAAATGAAAAATACAGGAATTTTACTCAGGAACATCCTGCAACAGCTTCATTAATAAGCTCAATAGCAGTTTCTACAGTAGGAATAGCAGGATATTTAGCTATTAAAACAGGTATTAGTAAAGTTATTAACAGATATAAGCCTCTTTCTGATTTCAAACAGGCAATCCGTCAAGATTTAAACAGTAGTTTGACAGGACAGAAAATATCCGGATTTGCAAACAAAAATGCTAAATTTACTAAAATAGCGGCTATTGCAGGTCTTATCGGAATAAGCGGACTTTTTATAAATGATCTTGTTTCGCTTTCAAGAATAAAAAAACAATCTGACAAAAAAAGCGGCGAATACGATAGTATTCGGGTTAAAGCATTAATGGAATTAAATAAACGCTTGATTTCCGCGCAATTTCAACCGCCGGAAGAATAAAAAATTAATTCACCATTTATGTTTAAACGTTCTCACTTTACATGCAGCATTTTTTGAATTTTTTGCCGCTGCCGCAGGTACAAGGATCGTTTCTTCCGACTTTAGAAGAGCTTACCGACAACTCATGCTGCATTTCCATAGAAGAAGCCATTAAACTGCTAAAAGCTTCCGATGCATAAAGAACTGTTGTTGATGAAAACTTTCTGGATTCAAAGAAAGATTGTTTATATTTATGCAAAAGTTCGTCAATCGTCTTTTCTTCTTTTAATTCAAAAGCTTCGTGAACAATTTTCAGAAATTTTTCTCCAAATTCGTCATAAAGTTTTTTTATTACAGAAGGAGGAACTTTTCCATTATTAAAGTAATCAGAAATGCATTCTTTGTAGCCTTTTATCGATTTATAATCCTCTGTTTCAAAAATTTGCCTGAAAGTACCATAAAAAGGAAGCACTTGAATCCCCAGTTCAGGATCAAAAACTATTCCCACATCATATTTATCTTTAGCGGCTGCGTTTGCTGTCAAATCAAAAGGGTCAACATCAGATTGTATTTGAAAGTACGAATAATCTTCGGGAAGCAAAATAATATCTTCCAAATTTTCGTCTTTTGTTCCTTCTTCGCAAAAGTCGTTAAACGCTCCGAGCAGTTGATCTATATTTTTATTTACAGTAATAATTTCATCTTTTTGGAAAAATTCCGTAAACTTTCCGTTAAGTTCTTTAACCATTTTTTCAAGCTGTTTAAGCTTTTTATTGTTATCTTTATATAATAATTCAGGATCATCAATTTGCATTGATACAGCAATTTTGAATGCCTGCTGCCTGTCCACTGTTCTTAAAATACTGTTTAAAACAAGCAGGTAATACTCTTTTTCAAAGGGAATCAGCCTGCATGTAAGATAATTCCCTTGAACTACGCCTCTGTAGCTCACCATTTTTATAAGGCTTTTTACGGTGTAATCTTTTTCATTAACCATATTGTACATTTCAAAGCCGTCTTTAAGAACTTTTTTGATCTCAAAAATAGAATTAACGGAATTTTTGAATTCTTTTAAAACTTTTTTATCCTCGGCAGATAAATCTTTATTTTTTTTAATATAGACATCAATTACTTTTTGACCGTTTTCAAGAGTTTTATCAAACATAAAAGAAGCAAGCGAATCTCTGCTTAAGCCGTTTTTAAAGGTTTTTGCGTATTCATTAAGTTCATTGCGAACCTGTTCGTCTTCCTGAATAAATTTGCTTAAATCCTCGTTAAATTTAAAAATTTTATCGGATGTTTGCTCTTGTACGGGCATATTTTCTCCTTTTTATATTTTTTATTAATTTAAAAATTTTATTTTTTTAGACTTGCAATAGCTGCATGCCTGCCTGTTTTGCCATTTTCTGCTCTATAAGAATAAAATACTGAATTCATGCAACATGTACAATTATCTGACTTATCAATATTTATTACTCCTGCCTCCTCTAACTGTCGGGCATTAAGTTTTTTCAGGTCAACATTGACAATATTTATATTATCCATATTTCTTGCAAATATGTTATCACAATCTTTCGTAATTGTAATTTTTAACTCATCAGAAACTTCTTTCGAAACAGGATAACAGCATTGACCAATAGACGGAGCTATTATGGCTTTTATTTTTTTGATATCAGCATTAAATTCGGTATCTAAAATATTAACAGTTTTTTTGACAATAGATTTTGCTGTTCCCCTCCAACCGGCATGGACAACAGAAATAACCTTTTTATCAGGCGCATAAATTATAACGGGAACGCAATCTGCAAAAAGCAGCATTAAGACAAGCTCAGGCACTTCTGTAATCAGCCCGTCACAATTTGAAACATCATCATCGGAAGAAGATACTATTTTTATATTATCAGTATGTTTTTGTTCGGGAATAATCAGGTTTTCATACTTCAAGCCAATAATTTCACAGATTTTTTTGCGATTTTCTTCAACATAAGAAAGGAGTTCTGGATTTGCTGCCGTCCCCATACTAAAAGATTCAAGCGGTGAAGGGGTTTTTCCTCCGATTCTCGTTGTAAACGCATGAATCAAATTTTCATCATCTAAAATCGATGATTTATATAGATTACTATTTTTTAATTTCTGAGAGTAAAACATTTTTAATAAGTAATTAAGTTGTTAATTTATTAAGTTTATCAAAAGCTGTCGGGTATCTTTGTTCTAAAAATTTAATTATAAAAGGATTCTTTTTTACATGTAATCCATTTTTTACCATGTTTTTAATTACAGGTTCTGCATTTTTTTTGAGATTATCCATTTCGTATATAAATGTCATCACACCTGTTCTGTCTTTGCCATGCAGACAGTGAATATAAATTGCGCCTCTGGCTTTACTTATAATTTTAGAAAATTGTTCTATTTGCTGCTCATTTGGTATTCCATAAGGAGGTCTAAGCGCAATTCTATGGTATTTCATTCCTTGTTTTTCAGCAAAATCAGCTAATTTAGGATTGAATTTTTGGGTTTCAAGAAGGTTAATTATATCTGTAACGCCTTTTCTCTTTAGCCTTAAAATATCATATTCACAAGTTATAACTCCGCCTCGAAAATACTTATCGGAGACTTTTTGCACATTTTTCAGTTTCAATTCACAAAAATCAAAAGCTTCTTGAATAATTGGAAGTTTTAATAAAGAATTATTTTTTATTTTTCCGGCATTATCGAAATCATAAACATTATAATTTCTTTTTACATCAACCCAAAACACATGAAATTTATTATACAAACTTCCTTGTGTCTTAAAAAGTTTTGAAGGTCTTACAATTCCATTAAACGAAACAGGTGTAGATATTTTTGAATTTTTTTTAGCAGGAATATTTAAATTAACTGTATTTAAAGATGTTATTATCATAAATCAGAACCTCTATATTTATATATATTAGACCTGAAAAAATTAAATGACGCAAATATTAAATTATTTTTAAAATATTTTTTGTATTATACTGAAAAACATCATTGCTAAAAGCTATAGTGCTTTTGCAAAAGAACTAATCACGAATTTAAATTAACGTACGGGGTAAGAAAAATGTACGATATTATAACAATTGGCGGAGCAACTCAGGATATTTTTGTTGAATCAGACGAAGCAAAAATTCTTAATATAGAAACGGTTTCCTCGAAACAAGGCTATTTATGCTTTGATTACGGAGCCAAAATTGAACTTGATAAACTTGCTTATGACATTGGAGGCGGGGCTTCAAATGCGGCGGTAAATCTTGCAAATCTCGGTTTACAAACGGGAATTATAGTAAAAACAGGTAATGACATAATTTCTAAAGCTGTTTTGCAAAGATTTGAAGAAAGAAACGTTGATAATTCAATGGTTATTGAATCAGAAAAGGACAAAACAGGTTTTTCTATTATTTTGGTGAGCTATGAAGGCGATAGAACCGTACTTATGCACAGAGGGGCAAACAGTACAATTTCACTTAATGAAATCAACTGGGAAAAAGTCAAACAGGCTAAGTGGGTATACGTAGCTTCTCTTAGCGGTGCTTCTAACGATGTACTTGATGAATTTGCGCAATTTGCAGAAGATAACGGCATAAATATGGCTTTTAATCCTGGAACAACCCAGATTAAAAGAGGGATTGAATGCCTGAAAAAAGTTCTGGAAAAAGCAGAAGTTCTGATTTTAAACCGTACAGAGGCTGCTATTATTACGAATATCCTAAATAAACCGCCTGAATACCCGACTATTGATGATGATAATTTAAAAGAAATGATTTTTAAACTCAAAGATTATGGTTCTAAAGTAGTTGTTATTACGGAAGGCAAAAGAGGCGCATACGCTTTTGACGGAATAAATTTATATTATTCCCCGACTTTTCCTTCTAAAGTTGTCAGTACTTTAGGAGCGGGCGACGCTTTTTCGAGTACTTTTGTTGCAAGTATCATCAAATATGACTGGAATATAAAAAAATCTTTAAAAATGGCTTCCATTAATTCAGCGGCTGTAGTGCAAAGCTTTGGGGCACAGAGCGGATTAAAAACCTTTGAAGAATTGGAAGATATTTATAATCAAAACAAAGATTTTAAAGTCATTATGCAAAAACAAGCTATATAAGCTTTTAAAGCTTATTCAGGGATTTTTATTCAATTCATATATAATTCTCAATCCCTCGAGAGTAAGAAAAGGATTGATGTGATCAAAAGGTCTTTTTAAATGGCTGTTTATCATGGAAGAATATCCGCCTGTAGCTATAGTCGTAACAGCCTGACCCAGTTCTTCTTCAATGCGCTGAACAAGCCCGTCAATCATTGCGGCATGACCGATAATTAAACCGCTGAGCATATTTTCTACAGTGTTTTTTCCGACTACAGAACTAATATCTTCAACTTTAAGTTTTGGCAGCAGGTTTGTGAATTGACTGAAAGCCTCGGAAGACATTTTTATCCCCGGAGAAATTATACCGCCGGTAAATCTCCCGTCATCAGTAATAATGTCAAAATTTGTAGCAGTTCCAAAATCTACAATAACGGCAGGTGTTTTGTAGAGACTAGATGCTGCGCTTGTATTTGCTATTCTGTCGCAGCCGACTTCTTTAGGATTTTTTACGTCTAAAGTAATTCCATTTCGGGTTTTATGAGAAATAACCAGAACAGGAACTTTTAAATATTTTTCAACGGCTATTTTGAATTTTTCCGTCAAAGGCAAAACCACGCTGGAAATAACAGCAGCACTTAATCGCATATCCAAACTTTCTATGGCAAGAATGTTTTTTAAGAAAATCCCGTATTCATCTTCTGTTTTATTTTTATCGGAAGATAAATTCCATGTATTAACAAGTGTTTCTTCATCAAAAACACCGACTGATATATTTGTGTTGCCAATATCTGCGACTAAAAGCATAATTTTCCTCTCAATTTATTTTTATTTTAAACATAAAAAAATAAATTTTACAGCATTTGTATTAGACATCATTCTTGATTCGGATTCCTGTTTTCGATAAAGTTTAATTATTATAATAATCTTATATTTCAAAAACAAATTGAATTTCGTCTGCAACGCTTGTTTTTGGCAGTTGTTGCGAGTTTTATTTTATTTTTTTTAAAAACCGTAAGCAATAAATAATTTTATGTAAGGCGGTAATGATTTTCATTGAGGTATGATTAATTATTATAGTAATTAAAAATCCGATTGGAGTTTAAAAAATCAAACAGTTATAAGTTGACAGGTATGAGTTAAAATGAATAATAACAACAATAATAGAAAATTTAATAATGTTGGCTCTCCAAATTTTGCACCAAAACAACAAAAAAAGACAACTAAGAGTCCAAATTACGCATTAAAATGGACAGGGATAGCGTTTCTTGTTTGCATTACTATATTCGGATTGATGTATCTGGCGGTAAATGCAGATAGCATAGGATTTCCCGGTGTCAGCAGATTCATTCGGAAATCACCTATGGCTCCGGCTTTTATGCCGTTTAGCGGAAAACAAAATATTCTTATTATGGGTGTAGATTCAAACGGAAAGAAAACAGACCCGTTTAAAGGTACTCGAACAGATTCAATTTTGCTGGTGAGTATAGATAAATTAGGCAAATCAGTTAATGCGGTTTCTATTCCCAGAGACAGCAAAGTTTTTATTGCAGACGGACATGGCGTGGATAAGATAAACGCAGCGCATGCTTTTGGTGGGTCTGATTTAACCATAAAAACAATCCAAAAAACTTTTGGTGTACATGTAGATCACTATGTCATATTGGATTTTGCAGGAGTTAAAGACTTTGTTGAAGCGCTTGGCGGAGTTAACGTAAATGTTGAAAAAAGAATGCATTATACAGACAGAAGCGGCGGCTTATACATTGATTTAAACCCCGGCTATCAACTTCTTGACGCGCAACAGGCTGAAGGTTATTTAAGATTCAGACATGATGCTATCGGCGACATTGGTAGAATGAGAAGACAGCAATGGTTTGTAAGAGGAGTTGTTGAAAAACTCAAATCTCCTGAAGTAGTTGTAAAAATTCCTGCAATTATTCAGGCAATCAGCAAAAACATACAAACAGACATGAATGTTTATGAACTTGCAGGGCTCGCTGCATTTTCCAAACAAATAGATATGGATAATGTCCAAACATCAACTCTCCCCGGAAAACCATCAAACCATGGTTATATAAGTTATTGGATACTTGATCCTGAAAAAACACAAAATATTATTGACAGGCTTATATATAGGGAAGAACCGATAACAAACGGTGTACCGCTTACAGTTACACTGCTTTATTCTGAAAAATTCAGAGATCAAATCCCTATGATAGAAGAAGTGCTTAAAAAAGAAGGCTTTGATATTAAATATTCTTCTTATTGCAGAAATTCACACACACAAATCGTTGCTCATACAGAAAAAGCAGGATTTAATCCGATAATAAAATTGAAATCAGAAATTCCTGAGTTAAAAACAGCACAGTTTATTCTGGATCCAAGCACTTATTCAGGAGATACAGATTATACAATTGTTTTAGCCGATTAAAATGAGTATTTTTGAAGCCTTAATGCTGGTTTGTTTTGGCATTAGCTGGCCTTTTGCAGTTGCAAAAACATATAAAACAAAAAATGTGAAAGGCAAAAGCAGCCTGTTTCTTTTGTTGGTAATTTTTGGCTATATTTTTGGAATTATTCACAAAATTTTATACAGTTTTGATTATGTGATTTTTTTGTATGTTTTTAACTGCCTGATGGTACTTTTTGACTTAATTTTATATTTTAGATACAAAAAATTATTTTAAACTAATTTTGTTTTTCCCGAGATTCCGTTTGGTTGAGTTTTGCTATCAATATTTTGATATATGATTTATCCTTATTATTTTTTTATTTAATAAATTTATTTTGACAAAGTGGCGGTTAAAAACTGCAAAAGCTTATAAACATCCTCGTAATTTTCGGAATTATAAAGAACTGATGAATCTGAAATTCTTTCTATACAAGGTAAAAGCTCTGCAATATCAGCCATTTTTCTATCAACAAAATCAAGTTCAAGCTTATAAGGAGGATTTTTGATGTACAACCCGAATTCCCTCGAATTTTTTACTAAAGCTAAAGTTTTTTCTCTTAAATCTTCAAATAATTCTTCTTCCGGTCTACAAATAGCCGCGGTTGTAGAAATTGCTTTTTTGACACAAACAGTCGAGACAGTTTTAAGTGAATCTTTTGCCTGTTCACATGCAGTATAATCTCCTGTTAATAAAGCGACAGGCACTTTCTTTATCCCCGCATAAACTGCATTAAGCTCTATTTCCCCGACAGAAACATCATTGAGTTTAACATTTTTGTAAATAGTTGAAAAAGTATGAGCTAAAACACCTTTTTCCGAACCCGCTTTTGAATGGTATCCCGCAAAAATTACACAGTTATAAGTTTCGTCCAGCCCAGTAACCATAGAAACAGGTTTTGGCTTGCCTGTAATAAGTTCAACCTTTGAATTTAACTCTGAAAGAGTTAAATTATCCATACTGCCGTGGGCATCATTTAATGTTATATGGCCTGCTCCCGCATCAATAAGAGCTTCTATTATACAATTTAGTTCCTTATGCTGTTGTTTTTGAGCATATTTGTATCCCTCATTTATTGGCTCGGTCTGGCTAGGATAAACTACACCGTTAACGCCTTCTAAGTCCGCTGAAATATATACTTTAAACATTTACAAAAAGCTTTCTTCCTACTATATTTTGTTTACCATTGTAATAACCTGCAAAATACCCTCCTATAACTGGGTTGTTTTTGCCGTATGAAATTTGCCGCTTGCTTTGAGTGTTGATAAAAGGAGCTGCAAAAGGATTTTCCAGAACAACAGGTCTTGGAACAGCCTGTATTTTTTGTGTTGTCGGCGGCTGAAAAGCACTATTAATAAGGTTAACTACATTACTAAACATTTTTTCTCTCTCATTTCCTATATACAACCAAAATCAATTTTAATTACAAAAATTCAAAAGTCATTGTTTGTATTATAACTAATCAATTTAGTATATAAATTAAGTCGGTAGATGATTTTAAAAATTTAGGCAAAAATAAAAAACTCATACTTTTTCAGTATGAGTTTTAGAAATTTAAAATAATTTAAAAGAAATTAATCTTTGTTGGTTTTTGTTATCTTGCCTGTGAAGCAAGCATTGATTTAAGCTTTTGTAATATTGCAGGTGGTAGTTGTTGTTGTGATTGTGCATTGTGTTTGTGATGTTTGTGAGGTTTGTGAGCTGATTGTTGACTTTGTTGACCGAAGTTTGGAATTTGTTGACCGAAGTTTGGAATTTGTTGACCGAAGTTAGGAATTTGTTGACCAAAGTTAGGAACTTGTTGTCCGAAGTTAGGGACTTGTTGACCGAAGTTTGGAACTTGTTGACCGCAGTTTGGGATTGGTGGTCGTTGAGCAAAATTCGGGATTCCTTGTTGGCCGAAGTTTGGAATTTGTGGTTGTTGACCGAAATTTGGGATTCCTTGTTGTCCGAAGTTTGGGATTGGTGGTCGTTGAGCAAAATTCGGGATTCCTTGTTGACCGAAGTTTGGAATTTGTGGTTGTTGACCGAAATTTGGGATTCCTTGCTGACCGAAACCGGGGTTTCCTTGCTGTTGACATAACGCTGGCAGAAGTTGTTGTAATAATTGCGCTATTTCCGGCGGTAATTGCGGTTGTTGCTGCTGTTCACCACAACCTGGTCTGTGATGATGTTTTGGTGGGGGCGATCCATAATTTTCAAAAAGATTGTTATTCTGGGCATTAAAATTTGGAACTCCGCCAAACTGACTTGTTGTCTGCATAAACTTAATGGATTGAGACAAAGATGTAAAACTGACTGACATAAGACTCTCCTCCAGTATATGTGCTAAAAACGCTCCTCTAATATATTTGCTAGATACCGATTTGATAAATTTTATATATCTCTTATATCTTTATAAATGATTATTAATTGAAAAAATTGCTAAAATTTATGTAAGAAATTTTTGTACTTTTGGCTAAAACCTTATCCCTCAAGAAAAAATAGCATTTAACATTTCTTAATATTTTCTGCATTCTTGAGTTCAATTTCTAACATGAATGAGATAAATTTTTAAATTGCATAAAAAAATATCCAGACAAGTAGAATTTACTAGTGCATTGTTAATTTAATTTATTAGGATAAAGTTTTTTTAACTTAATTCT
>JBAWVS010000057.1 GCA_037147175.1 bacterium | reverse complement strand
TGCATAGGATAGTAACTTAAAAAAATTCTGACTGGACATCGGGGCATGATATACTCTTTAAAAGTTTGAAAAGACAAACAGAATTATTAGCTGTATAAATCTCTTTCGCCGTTTTCAATTCTTGCGATTAAAGATTTGGCTTTTGCCAGAATTTTTTCATCTTTAATTTCTGCTAAATGGCTGTTTATTGCATTTAAACCTGCTTGTTTTGTTTCAGGAGTTGCATAATCTTCAAGATATTCTCTGAAAGTTACCATAGCATTTGGCTGGCAAAATTTTTGTATCAAACCAGGTTTTGCTAAATCCATAAAATCTTTGCCGACTCTGCCTACTCTGTAGCAGCTTGTGCAAAAACTTGGCAAGAATCCTGTTTCAGCAAGTTCTTTTATAACTTCATCAAGGGTTCTGTGGTCTCCAACAGTGAATTGTGCTGTAGATTTGTCTTCGGAATAGCCTCCAGGATTTGTTTTAGAACCTGCACTCACTTGAGAAACACCCAAATTAAGAGCTTCTTTTCTGAATTCGGCTTTTTCTCTTGTGGTAAGAATAAGTCCTGTATAAGGAACAGAGATTCTTAATATTGAAATTATTTTCTTGAAAGTTATGTCGTCAATGGCAAAAGGAGGGTGTTCAGAAACATCTGAGCCGCTTGCAGGTTCAATTCTCGGAACGGAAATAGTATGCGGACCTGTGCCGTATTTTTTCTCCAAATGCTGTGCATGAGCAAGCAAAGCAAGAACTTCGAATCTATGATCTGTTAACCCGAAAAGAGCGCCCACTCCGACATCATTTAGCCCTGCTTCTAAAGCCCTGTCCATCGTTCCGACACGATAGTCATAGTTAGCTTTTAAACCTGACAGGTGCATTTTGTTGTAGGTTTCTTCATGATATGTTTCCTGAAAGGACTGGAATGTTCCTATATTAAAAGATTTTAAGCGTTTAAATTCTTCGACACTAAGCGGAGCGATATTTATATTGATTCTTCTGACTTCGCCGTTCATTATCTTTAATTCGTACATTTTTTGGATAATTTCCTCAATATAATCGAGGTTAACGGTGTTTTTGTCTTCTCCTGCCACAAGAAGAATTCTTTTGTGTCCCATATTTATAATGGCTTGAGCTTCTTTTATGACTTCGTCTACGCTTAATTTTCTTCTTTTTATTTCCTTGTTATCAAAGCGAAATCCGCAATATAGGCAGTTATTTGTACAATAATTGCTTATATAAAGAGGAGAAAACAAAACTATGCGCTTGCCGTAAATTTTTTCTTTAACAATTTTTGCTGTTTTAAAGAGTTTGTCAAGGGCTTCATTGTCATCTATGTTAAGCAAATAAGCCGTTTCTTCAAGGGTAAGCCCTTTAAGCTCAAGAGCATTGTTCAAAATTTGATCTATTTTGCTTTCCGTTGGCTGTAAATTCATTAAATCATTGATTTGATTTTCAGGGATAATTTGTTCCGAAAGTTTAGACATCTTAAATTTTCTACCTCATATTTATACTAAAAATAAAACTCTATTTTCAGTATAAACCCGTAAAAACTTTTTGACCTAAAAGTTTTATTTTTTATTAATGATTGCTTAATCTGTTGCGTATATTGCTAATTTTATCCTGATAAGAATCAAGAGCCTCTAAGTCTTCTCTTATTTGATTTTGAGACCTTATGCATTTTTCTATATCAAATTTTGTGCAAGCTTCCATTGAAACTAAAATATTTCCAAGTTTTAAAGCAGGATTTTGCTGTTGCTCTGACAGAGCATCTTTTAATTGCTGCAAAGTTATTATTTTCTTTTTAACCAGCAAGTTTCCAAGCTGGGTAGATTGCTTTAAATTCCCTTTTTTGGCAAGAAAAGAATTGCATAGCTTAACTGCCTCAATATCATTAATAGATGTTTCATTCGTTAATATACCTGCTTCTTTAAGTGCGTTAGCCAGTACTTCTTCAGGTGTTACGCTAAAAGATTTAAATAAGTCTATATTAATATTTTTAACGGATAAAAAATTAAGCCCTGACATGTTTTTGATTCTTTCAAATTAAGTACACATTTATTTTAACAAATTTATAACAGCTTTTTCAATATGATTTGATTTTATAAGTGATTCTCCGACTAATATTCCATCTACACCGTAATTCTTTAAGAAAGTTACATTTTCAGAATTTTCAATACCTGATTCACTAATTATATATTTATTATTAAGTTTTATATCCTTAATTAAATTGACTGTATGGTTTAAACTGATTTCAAAAGTTTTCAAATTTCTGTTATTTATTCCTATAATCTCTGCATTTATTTCCAGTGCAAAATCAAATTCTTCTTTGTCATGCACTTCAAGAAGCACATCAAGCCCGAGTTCTTTTGACATGTTAAAAAAATCTTTTAACTGTTTTTTTTCAAGTGCTGCAGCTATCAGCAAAATAATATCAGCGCCCATTTCTCTGGTCTGATAAATTTGATATTCGTCTATAATAAAATCTTTTCTTAAAACAGGAATTTTTGCGATTTTTTTAATATCTTTCAAATATTTAATTGAACCTTGAAAAAATTTTTCGTCAGTTAAGACAGAAATAGCTGATGCACCGGCTTTTTGATAAATTTCGGCAATTTCAACAGGATTAAAATTTTCTTTTATAACTCCTTTTGACGGCGAAGCTTTTTTAACTTCCGCAATTAAGGAAATTTTGTGATCTGCTTTATTTTTTTTGAGAATATCTAAGAAACTTTTTGTTTCTGTTGATTTTTTGCAATTATTAATCAATTCATTAATATTGCAAAGGTTTTTCTGTTTTTCAACTTCTGATTTTTTGTACGCTAATATAGTGTCTAAAATAGTCATTTATAATAACTTATTCAATAATTTTTATTTGTTTTGGAGAATTTATAACAATTTCCGGTTTTCCGTTGGCAACTCTAACGATACCTTCCAGTGTGACTTTTTTGTTTTCAAAATAAGCAAGAGGGTTATCTATACCTGCATCAATAAAAGAATGGATATCAAAATCGTATATTACAGCGCTTAAAGAGGTATTAAAATTTTTACCGAAATTCAAAAATATTACTTTAGAATTATCTGAAATTTTGCTGCTGCAAACAGTTCCTGTTATTTTTACATGTTTGCTTGTATAATTCACAAGCTGAATGAGGTTTTCTGCATCAACATTTAGATTTTTCAGGCTGATAAATGCTCCGGCAGGCATGTTAAGAGATAAAATCAACCCTAATAAAATAAATATTTTAAATTTACCCAAATTACCTTTTTTCATTTAGCCCCTCTCATCGTTTGTATTTTTTATTTATTATACTTATTTAAATCAAAAAAGTCATTTTTCTATCAAAAAGTTAATATATATTAAGGAAAGATTTTTGGGAGAATATAAACAAAAAGAAAAGCGGTCTGCACTTGCAGACCGCTTTTCTAAATCAAATTGTTTTGTTGACTACTTAGCAACAACTTCTTTGAATTTTTTGCCTGCGGAGAAAGCTGGAACTGTTTTTGCAGGAATTTTAATTTCTGCACCGGTTTGAGGGTTTCTACCGGTTCTAGCTGCTCTTTTGCGTGCTTCAAATGTACCGAAACCAACTAAGGTAACTTTTTTGCCTTTTGAAACTGTTTTTTCAATTGTTTCAACGGTTAAGCTTAAAATTTCAGCAACTTGTTTTTGAGCTAATCTTGTTTTTTTAGCTATTTCTTTTACTAATTCTTCTTTGTTCATAACGAATCTCCTTTTTTATAACATCATAATTATACTGAATTTTGGCATTAACGCAATACTCTTTTCAAATAATCTCATTAAAATGCTCATAAACGAGAATTTTTTCTTAGCCATGTGGGTAATTAAAGAGTTAAAGTTGAATAGAAATGCTCAAGTTTAGTAAAATCAGTGCACTATATCTAGTACGAGTTATATTTTTTTAATTTCATTAGGCTGTAAGCTGAAAATTTTTCTTCTGCCATGCCAAATTGTGTCTTAACATCCAAGTAAATCCAATATTTTCCGAAAACAAAAGCATGTAAGTAAATGAAATCTCAAAATTATTAAGCCCAGTATAAAACTAAGTATCTATTCCAATAAAACACTAAATATAGGGATTTTATGTTTTTGACAAAAAGTAGACCATTTTTTCTTAATAAAATTTAACGAATAGGCTTTCTAATCCCTGTAAAGAGATTTTCAAAACAATGAATGTGTAATAAAGTACTTGCGTGTGAAAAATTTCTATGATAAATATAGTAATGTCAATTGGGGCTATTAGCTCAGGTGGTTAGAGCGCACGCCTGATAAGCGTGAGGTCCCTGGTTCGAGTCCAGGATGGCCCATTTACAAAATAAACCTTTTTGAGTTATAATTATTTAAAGCTCAATTATGGGGGTGTAGCTCAGTTGGTAGAGCGCTTGCCTTGCACGCATGATGCCAGGAGTTCGAGTCTCCTCACCTCCACCATTAAGTCCACTATCATTACGGTAGTGGACTTAATTTTTGCGGACATTCGCTGTTTTTTTAGCGGTAGTTTGCAGTAAAATAAAACCGCTGTAATGCAAATATACTGCACCTATAAGCCGTGTTTTAGTATTGGGCAAAAATGGGTAATTTTTACCGTATTTCTACCGGAAATTACAACTTAATTTCCGCATATTTTTAATTAATATAGCCGAAACCCCCTAAAATTGGGGTTTCATCGGGACGGTAAAAAGTGGCAGAAATCAAATAAATATGCCAAAAACAGGGGAAGTCGGAAGCACATGGAAGGAAACCCGGAAGAAATTTAGGTATCATCGAGTTTGCTAGCAAAGATTTCCGACCCGTAGCAAAATTTTTTTCATTGAAAATGCAACTGTATTTTTGCTGGGAAACTTTAATTTCAAGTTATTTGCGTAAAATTACATGAAATTTGTTGCGCAGGAGAATTATTTACACATGCAAATATATTTTCATTTTTGCTACGGCACAATAATTTTGCTGCGGGTCATTTAAATTGTAAAAAATATTAATCGGAAAGTTTGCTCGCATAAATTTTTACACGCAGTAAATATTTATTGATGCAATTGCGACACAACTGACGGAACAAGAGTTCCAATTTCCGCATTCCGATTTATCATTGCTACTACGGTGTAGAAAAACATCAGGAGCAATGTATATGAACGAAAAAAGTGTCGTAGCAAATTTAAATTCAGAAATATGGATCGACATAAAAACACTCGCAGAAATTAAAAACGTAACGTCAAGAGGAATCCGACTCGCACTTCCGAAAGGGAAATATGTTTTCAGAGAGACTATGGGGCAGGGCGGTAAAAGTTATGAGATTTTACTGTCATCCCTTGATGAAAAAACACAGGACATTTACAAAAATACTTACTACAAAGAAATTATTGAAACTGTTAATCAAGAACCAATCTTTAAGATTGAAAAATCTGTGCAAACTGAATCAGGATTTATTCCTGAGACAGCAAAAACAATTGCACTTGCACGAGTTGATTTAGTTTGCGATTGGCAAAAGTTCAGAAACAAACAAAAGCCAAGACAAAAAGGCGATAAACTATTTGTTGACCTGTATAACAGCGGTGAATATTTAAAAAATATTTTTCAAATAATAGGAAAAACTTCACGAGGCAGCTTGCAACGCTGGTACAAAACTTATACAGAGTATGAAAGCTGGGAAGTCCTTGTCCCGCAGTATAAATATTCAAGTTTTAATGAATATAGAACTATCCTGACTGAAGAAGAAATCGGAATCTTTTTAAAACTTCTGCTGCACCCGAATCAGTTCTGCATAGGCAAAGCAATAAAACTCACAAAACATATTCTTGAAAAAAGAAAAATTGAAAACGGTGAAGATATTTTGCTCCCGCAGGATGTCACATTCAGAAGATACGCAGATTGGTTTAAAAGAAAAAATTACGATAAATGGATTTTGATGCGTGAAGGTGAAAAATCGCTTCAGGACAAAGTGATTCCCTACATTAAAAGAGATATTTCAAAAATTGCTCCCGGTCAAATTTTAGTCGCAGACGGACATGTACTGAATTTTTTAGTGATAAATCCTTTCACGGGGAAACCATGCAGGGCAGTTATAGTCGGATTCCTCGATTGGAAAAGCGGTTACTTTACAGGATATGAAATTTTACTCGAAGAAAACACGCAAGCAATTGCTTCAGCTCTTCGAATGTCAATTATAAACTTGGATATGATTCCTGAAATAGTTTATCAGGACAACGGCAAAGCCTTTAAAGCAAAATACTTTTCTAAATGCAGTGACTTCAGTGAAGCAGGGTTCAGCGGGATATACACAAGCCTCGGAATCAAACCTGTGTACGCAAAACCATATAATGCAAAAGCAAAAGTTATCGAAAGATTTTTTAAAGAATTCCAAGAAGAATTTGAAAAACTTCTCCCGACTTACATCGGCTCATCAATAAAAAATAAACCTGCTCACCTGAAACGCAACGAAAAGTTTCATAAAGAACTATATGACAAAGTTAATCAAGGATACACTCCAACGATAGAAGAAACAATCAGGCTGATAAATACTTGGCTGGAGTACAGACATTCTCAACCATGTCCTAATGACAGAACCCGCAGCATAAAAGAAGTTTTTGAATCCAGAGAAAAACAAAACATCGATGTAAATAAACTTGATGAACTTATGATGGCACATGAAATTAAGACAATAAACCGAAACGGAATAAGGTTCTTAAATACTGATTACAATTCAGATGTCCTCTACGGTTTACGAGACAGGGTCATGATTCGCTACAGCTTATTTGACCTGACAAAAATCAAAGTTTACACAACCGCAGGAGAATTTCTATGCACAGCAAAACGAGTTACAGCAACACATCCGATGGCTTATCACATGGGAGACATTAAAGACATGCAAGATTTCAAACATAAAATACAAAAAAAGAAAAAACTTGTTAATCGGACATTAAAAACAATCAAAAAATACCTTCCGAAAGAAGATATCAAGTTTTTAGAGACTCAAATAGCAGAGGAAAATATCTCCCAGCAGAATATTCCGGTTATTGAAGTTAAAAAAGAGCCGATTATATTGCAGGACAGATTAAAACCTGTATTCATGAACAACTACGAGCAGTACGAATGGCTCATGAAATACGGATGCACCTCGGTTGACGAAAGAAAGTGGTTGCAGAATTACAAAAACAGTGACGAGTACAAATTAATTTACGCAGATGAAGAGTAAAAGGAAAAATTATGAAAAAAGTTTTTGTTAAAACGCAGAATGTAAAAGCATTTATCTCTTTGATTAATTCACTAAAGGAAAAACCTGACGGAGTTTCAAAGATGGCTCTGGTTTATGGAGAGCCGGGACTTGGAAAATCACGCACAGCACTTTGGCTTGCAGCTCAAAATGATGCAATTTACATACGAAGTACAAATCTTATGACAGGCAGATGGTTTTTAGAAGAACTTGTCGAGCAGCTTGATGATATTCCTCGATACTGGACTTCGGATTTATTCAAACAGGCAGTGAACAAGCTGATTGAAAAACCGCAGATGATAATAATTGACGAGATTGACTATCTAGCAGGGGATCAAAAGACAATAGAAACGATAAGGGACATTCATGATAAAACGAATGTCCCTATTATTTTTGTAGGAATGACTCTCGTGGAGAAAAAACTTCAGAAGTATAGACACCTCTATGACAGGTTATCAGAAATTATTCAGTTCAAATCATTCTCTGCCGGTGATGTGAAAGATATTGTCACTCAACTTTCCGAAGTCGAGATAACTGAATCTGCTACAACAGCAATTCATTCACAGGCAAACAGATTCAGACAAATTGTCAGAGTAATAAATAAGGTAGAAGCAGTCGCCAAGACTAATAACATTCAAGTAATAGATGAAAATATAATGAAGGAGATACTAAAGAATGATTCAAGACAGAATTTTAAAAATAATGAAGGGATTAAACACATTCTCGCAGGATGATATTATCATTATGGCTGACGTTGATGAAATTGAAGCGGATGAAATACTCGCAGAATTTATCAAAGAAGAAAAAATTATTCCCATTGATAAAAACAAATTTAAATATCAACCGGCTCAAAAAAGTTTAACTTTTAGACTTGTTGAAAAACAAAAAATACAATTAGTTAAAGATAATAATATTACTTTCAGACAAGCGGCAGAATACTTTTTAACAAACTATGCACAAGAAAATCTTACTCCGTCAACTTATAAAACATACAGAAGCTTGATTAACAGTAATTTGATTCCGTTCTTTTGGAAAATGGAACTTAAAAATATTACTCAATATAATCTTAAGGAATTTATCGAGCTTAAATCAAAACAAGGGATGACAAATAAACGATTGAACAGCCATGTAACCCTCTTCGGAAATATGTTTAATAAATTTAAAGAATGGGGATTCGTATCAGAAAGTCCTTATAACGGAATTATTAATGTAAAATTTGAAAAAAAATGCAGTATTCAAATATTAAACGTATCAGAAGTTCAAACTTTTTTAAAAACAGCTAAAACCTCTTATCCTTATCTTTATTTGCCTGCCTTAATGATATTATCAACGGGTATAAGAAAAGCAGAACTGTTAGCCCTGAAAAAAGAAGATATAGATTTAACAAACAGAAAAATTAATATTAATAAAACTCTATGTGAAAAAGGACTGCTGTTTCCTAAAGTCAGAACAGTCATCAGGCAGGTTAATATTCCTGAAAACTTAGTATTGAAACTTTATCAAGTTATAAAAAATAAACAGCAAGATGATTTTGTTTTTTATGATACAAGTTTAAGTTGGTTTACTCAGGATAAACGAATCAGAATTGAATTTGCAATGCTTGTAAAACAGCTTAAATTCCCGAGGATAACATTTAATGAACTCAGGCATACTTACGCATACAGTGCTCTTCAAGACGGAATGTCTGTAGATTCTCTTCATAAGCAACTGGGGGATTATTTATTACAGGCAACTATGGACAAGTACGGTGATTTTATCAAAAATTAATTTAATCATAAATGCCACATTTTATGCCTTAATTTATTTGACAATAAGGGTACATAATACGCTAATAACTTGATTAATTGTATAATGTACCATTTATAATGCCGTTTTCTCTAGTTATAATAAGAAAAAACGTTATTATCTTAACCTCTGGATCAATGTTTTTTATTTGGAATTGTATTACAATAGTAATATGAAAAAAGAAACTTAATTAACAGCCCAGTTGATAAGTTTAAACTAAATTTCTTCTGAAAAGATAAAGTATTAATTACAATTTATCTTTTCTCCAAGCAGTTATTGTTTTGCCCTTTTACAAAAATCAGGAAGCTTGAATTCACTTCCGGCAATTCAGGTGTCCATTTTTATATATATTTACAATTTTATAAACATGGAGGCTTCGTAAAATGAAAGCGTGGCTTGAGGATTTGTCAAATATTGAGATGCCTAATGAGGAGATTCAACACCTTGCAGAATTATACGGTATAGAATTTGCCGTTAAGTTGATGCAGGATTTCTCAGGAGTTTTAATAAATGTTCCCAAAAAAGGGCTGATAAAAATCAGAAATCAATATATCTGTAAAAAATATGACGGCTCTAAAATCAGCAGAACCAAATTGGCTTTTGAGTTTGACCTTACAGAAGGTTATATCAAACAACTGGTTTCAACAAACAGGACAAAATATAAAGCTGCGTGATAATAAAATATATTTTTTCATAAAACAAACGGCGGAAATCATATCCGCCGTTTTGCTGTGTTAATTTTAGATTTAAATTTCGCCTTCAATAATTACGTTTAGTTAAGCTGTTAAGGCTTCTGCGTGCCAACCGCATTCTTGCTCAATGTAGCCAATGGTATTTTCAATATCTTTGCCAAATTCTTTTTTAGCCTGTTTTAAGTCTTCGCCGACAGGTCTGCCGCAAAAAAGTTCATATGCCAGAAGAAATAGTTCCGGCTCTGTTGTTGTGTAGGAATCTTCCTCCTGCCAAGTATCAGTCATTTTGTAGTTTTGCATTTTATATCTCCTCAGCTTTCCAACCACACTCTTTTTCTATGTAGGCAATGGTTTTTGGAATATCACTGTCAAATTTTTCTTTGGCTTTTTTCATTTCTTCATCACTATAACTGTTGCAATATAAGTCATAAGCAAGTTTTAATAATTCAGCCTCTGTACGGGTATAATCAGGTTCTAGTTCCTGCTTAGTATTTTTTTTGTGATGTAATAAAAAAGAAGGGTTGAGACTCATCTAGTTCCAGTCTTTACGACTTAACATGAGATTGTCCTTCCCTTCCTCGTTTTAACGAGACTTAAGAAATACTCGAATTCTTCTTGAAGCAGGATTGTCCGTTAAAACATTTTTTTATTTAATGTATGAGGATATTGTTATGAACACAAATTGGGTTGGCGTAGACACTCACAAAGAAACTTTAGCTTGTTACAAAGACGGCAAGTTCAAAGAATTTAAAACAAATCAAAAAGGCTTCGATGCTGCAATGGTATGGGCAGGAAATGACTCTATATGGGCAATTGAAGGGGCTTATTGTTTTGGTAAACCTTTTACCGCACATTTGATCAGAAACGGTTGCGAAGTTTATGAAGTTAATCCTCTTTTAACTTCAAGCTGGCGTAGGACAATTGCTATCAGCAATGCTAAAAACGATTTCGGTGATGCTAAGGTTATCTCATTATTTGCTGACAAGGCCAATCTTCAAAAAATTTCATTTGAGACTATTCAATTAAAAGAAAAAATTACAGCGAGAGATCATTTTGTAAAAGACAGAACAAGAGCCATAAATGCAGTCAAAATGCTTTTTTCAGCAAGAGGTGAAAATCTACCTTTAAAAGATTTAACGACATTAAAAGCAGGAAAATGGCTGTCAGAACACGATGATTTAATAATTAAGCATTATGGAAAAGCTTTGAGGGATTTTACTCAAGCAATTAATGAACTTGAAAAAGAAATTGAAAAGAATTTACCCGAAAAAGTCAAAAAATTGAAACAATTAACAGGTATTGCAGATTTATCGGCAGCAATTATTTATACAGAGACAAAAGGGAAGCTTATTTCACCTGAAGCATTAGCTAGTTATGCAGGGATTGCACCAGTTGATAAATCAAGTGGCAAGACTGTTAGACATAGGAATAACAAAGCAGGAAACCGAAAATTAAATTCCATTTTTTACAGATTAAGTATTCTTCAATCAATTTATGATGAAAAAGGTAAAGCCTATTTTGAAAAAAAACTCTCTGAGGGAAAAACAAAACGTCACGCCCGTAAATGCCTTGCAAGGCAGCTGGTTAGGATTGTTTTTAATATATTAAACTCTTAATTTTTCTTAACAATCACTAGAAATATCTCAAGTGTCAGTTAATTTGTAGTTTGTCATTTTACATCTCCTCCGCATCTTCAGCCCATCTTAATATCTCCGGGTATAAGTCGCCGCTGGTTTCATCATCGCTGTATTCTATGTCATGAATTTCGCCTATCATAACTCCGCCGATTGATTTTACGGCGACACCGTATTTTAGTGATAATTTTGTTAATTCGTTTCTGAATCTTTTAAAGCTTCTGATTTCTTTTTCTGTTAAACTTGTCATTCTTTTCTCCTTTAATTTCGTCTGCATTGACACTGTAACTCTCATTGCAGGAAAAGCGAGTCATTTTACTTGATATAGTCGGAAGTTGAAACAATCAGACATAATGAAAAATTACTAAAATATGATTTTTTCTATATTGGTTTTCAGTTTTAGAATATCGTCTTTGAAAATTCCTTCAGGATTTGTCCGATTGTTTTTACACTCATTTCTATATGCCAATCCTTCAGGAGTCTTCATCAGGCTGTAAGGAATCGAGTAAATATCTGTCCACTCGTCATTTTTGAGAATAAAAGCTTTTGCGTAACATTGACTTGTGTAAGAATCAGATTTTATTGCCAGCTTAATTTTTTTATCATTCAGTTTATAGATTTCTCTGTAGGAAATTGATTGCCCGCTTGATTGGTAGCAGATTTTTTCTATTGTTTCCTCTTTTAGTTTAGTTTTAGACATTATCATTCCTTTCTTAGTCGATTAAAAAACATTCAGGGATATTAAGTGCTTTAAAATCCTGCTCGGATATTTCGTTATAAAGCCGAGCTGTTTTTATATCTTCAATGGTTTTAAGGTTATCAAGGTTTGTTGCGTATGTTCTGCCTTTAGAATCGATTACTTTGGCTCCCATCGCATCCGGTGCATCAACATAGGCGAGGTTGTAAGTTTTTATCAGGACTCCGATATTTTTTCTTTTATAATCGTAAATCTTTGTACCGAATGCTATATCCATCTTTTTTGCTCCTTTGGTTATTTTACTGATTGTTGACCTGCTTTATAGGCTTGCTCCAAGGCTTCTTTTATGTTCCAGATTGCCTGCTCTTTAAAATCAAGGCTATCGCTCTTTCTTGTTTCCAATGTTTCTAAATCTAAAATCGTTTTAGCTATTTTTAAAAGTTGCTCGTTCATGTTTGAATCCTTTGTATCAGTTGCTAACATTGATATATTAACTCTGAATAGCCTAAACAGTCGGAAGTGAAAGCTGTTTCGTATCATTCAGACACGATTATTTATTCCATGCCCAAGCTTCTATGCCGTAATTTGCTCGTGGACGAGTATCAGCGTGTACAAAATGTTTTATGTCGTACCGGATTATCGTGGAGAAAAGTTTTGAGTCTACAGCACACTGATAAATTGTATTGTAGTCAATATCCAGACTTGTTAAATCAAAAGCGTCAGATTTTTTAGTGTCGCATTCATGGCGGGAATTTTTTTCTCCGCCTACTTCTTTACTGCTGTTATGCTTAATGCATCTGCAGGCGGATTCAATATTAAGTCTGATATTCTTTTTGAACCTATTATTCAAGTAATACCTAAACGCCTGCAGGCTGATAATTCCCTTGTCGCTGACATTAACTTTGCCGCAACATTTACAACCGATTTCTGTCTCTGTGAAATTCTCAATTTTTGCTTGCAACATTTTTTGCCTCCGTTTCTGAATTTGTAAGTTTTATATTGTCTTTAAATATCGGTAAACTGCAGCAATCAGCCGGAGTCAATTCTGAAACGCATTTGAACCCCGATTTTGCGAGCATTTCAGGTGTAATAATTTCTGCCTGCAAATATATTGCTCCGACTAATTTTGAACAGAAAAATTTGGAGTAAGAATCTTTTGATATTGTTTTATCAAAAATCTTGTCGACAACTGTTTCTATTGCTTGCGGATAATCATAAGCCTTGCCGATTTGCTCGTTCATAAACTGATAAAAAGAATTCAAATTATCATCAAGTTTTTTGTAGTTTTCATCTGTTAATCTGTAAACATAGATTTCATCTTTTTCAGCTTTTATTTTTCTCGGCAAAAAACTGTATTCGACATCATCCGGGTTTGCTTCGATCATAAAAGGGAAATCGTTGCCAATCTTGTTGTAAAGTTTCACGATAATACCGACATGATTGACATCAGAATTTGTAAAAAGATGAATAACGGCTGCAACAATACTTTTTCCTTTCTTGAAGGCAATCATGTCGCCTGTTCTCAACTCATTTGCTGTTGACATACAATCTCCTTTTTCACTTATTAAACCCATAACGAACCCATTTCATCAGCAGAACTAAACGGTGAATGCTGTAAACAGCAAACATCAACCATTTTTTTGTTCAAAACCTGCGTATCTTTTATAGTTTCAAAACCCGGTGCAGATAAAGTTATTGATACCGTTGAAAAATTTGTAACAACCCTTGTTGAAATATCCATCTCTTTGACTTTTACGTCTAAAGAAACATTTCCGTTAAAATCGGTCGTTCCTGTAAAAGTCCCGAATCCATTTGTTGCAGTTACTGTTGCTCCTTGAATCGGCTTGTTTTGTTTATCCAGAACATTATAATTAAGAGAATAAAATTCCCTGCAGAAGCAATTAACATAAGTTCTTGTAGCAGAATAAGTTATTTTAGAAATATCAAATCCTGTCGCATCATAAACTCCGAGAATTTGTCCCGTTACAGTTCCTGAGCCTTGCCAATTATGGTTGTACGAAGAGCAGTCTTTCAAAACTGCATTTCGGACATTAACGGAAGAGCTTATCCAGTTGATGCTGATTCCTGTTCCTGTATGAACGCAGACATCATTAGGAGTGTAGCCTCCGAGCATACCGCTTAAAAATCTAAAACCGTCAGAATTCCCGCCGATAAAGACTCTTTCGATAATTTGATAACCGCCCAGCATCAATGCTGTGTTTACAAAATTACAGCCGATAATTTCTCCCGGCAGACCGGAGTTTAATGAACTTATTTGAAAATATGATCCACCCTGAACATTAAGCCCATATAGTTTTATGCTTGACCCTGCACCGCCGTATAAATTATTGACAGCAAAGCTTCGAGCTGTTTTTGTGGTTTTAAAAACTTTCGGGATAAGATTAAAATGTCCGTTTACTGCGTTGTTTGCGGTTTTAGTTCCCAGTGTCACGTATGCTCTTTGGTTTAAATAAATATGTCCTTCTATAATCAAAGTTTTATTGGCATCGCTAAAATAACTGTCTGTGACGGAATCTCCGACTTCAAGATTACAGCTCATCATATAGATAATTCCGCTGTTATATCTCGTTATTAAGTTTCTGCCGTCAGTTTGATCCTGTGTGTAAATATCATATAATGCTGCAGGGGTCGCACTTGAATAACCTGATATTCTGTAGGCATAAGTTCCGCCCCTAACAACAGTCGTTATATTTGCTCCGCCTTCAGTTATTCCGGTTACATCAGTAAGTCTGTATCTCAACCAAAATGTGCTGTTACCTGAATAAGGCAAGATGTTTGAGGCAAACCAATCATCGGGCGGATTAAATGTCAAAGTTCTTGAGCCTGCTGCTGCAGTGAAACCGGTTGTTCCGTCCCAAGTAATAAACGGCGTGAGGTCTGAATATCTCGCAAAAAGATGTGTCCCTGCTCCGACTGAGGCCAAATCTATTTTATTTGTATTATTATTGGCATCAACTAATGTCGGGTGAAGCGAAAAATAGTTTGAATCAATCTTTCTGGCAAAATATGTGCCGTTTGCAGTTAAAC
>JBAWVS010000056.1 GCA_037147175.1 bacterium | reverse complement strand
AGGAAAAACTTTGCGCTGAATTGGCGCAAAATCCTAATAATTATCCTACAGGCAGCAAAGTTGTTCTTTCCGGCACATCTAAATTTTCTGATAAGGTTAATTGCGACCCTGTAGAGATAATAGAAACAGCTAAAGATGCTATTGCCGGCAAAATTGCACAAGATCCGAATACAATGGTTATCGGTCATGAAGCTTGGAAAGAATTAAAAAGAAATGAAAAACTCCGCAAATTAATAAGCGACACTCAAAACAAGATTGTCACTGTTAATTTCCTCAAAGAAATATTTGAAATACCTAATATAGTAATCGGCAGAAGCGTATTTGTTGACGGAGCAGGAAATTTTACAAAAGTATGGGGAGATAATGTCATCCTTGCTTATGTTCCTCAATTAAGTTCAAGAACAGAGTATGACCCGTCTTTTGCATATTTAATCAAAAAGAAAAACTCTCTTAACATTGACGAGTACCAACGTGAAGGCAACAAAGTCAGGTATATCAGGGCTACGGATATTTACACACCGTTTATGGTCGGAGCCGATGCAGGATATTTAATTTCCGATACCAACTAATCAAATTATTGCAAATATTTTAAATAAATTTTGAGTTACCCCAAAAAATATAGGAGGCAAAAAATGCCTACATACAAAATCAAAGGAACAGATATTTTTCACAGTGAAAAACTGTACCCAAACGGTTCAAACATAGAACTAAGAACAGTTGATGCAGAAAGGCTTGCAGACTATTTGGAATTTATTAAAGCAGAGCCTGAAATTCCGGCTGAAGAATTAAAAAAAGAAAAGGAAAAACAGGAAAAAGAAGCTGCTAATAACAAATCTGCTGCTCAAACTACGGTTCAGGTAACAAATTTAGCTCCAACTGTTCAGCAAGCAAATACTATTCCTGTAAAGCAAAATAACTATAACAGGACAAAAGACCGCAGTAACAGACAGCAATACCAGCAGATTAACAGGCAAAATCAGGACAAAAGAAATCAAACATTTCCAACTCCTGCTACTCAAGCTGTACCTGCAAAAATTGAAGTCAAAACAGAGCCAACAGTCGTACAGACTGCACAAACGGTCGAAGCAACTTCTGAAAAAACTACACAAATTACTCCACCTCCAAACATGAGGGTTTCATAGATTATGGCAGAAAGATTATACAAACCACTTTTAATCGACACACTAAAAGTAGCGGTAAATATCGAAAAGCAAAGATTTATCGGCTTTGACGGAAATTATTGTGCCGCCAACGCAAAAGCTTACGGTGTTTCAGATGTTGAAATCGAAGCAGGACAATATGCTCCCGTTGCTTTATTCGGAATTTTGTTAGTGCAAACAGCCGGTGCAATCACTGCAGGAACTCGTGTTGCATCAGATGCTAACGGCTGTGCCGTTGCTTATACAACAGGAGAATCAAACGGTTATACTCTCGATACTGCCGCAGGAGCAGGTGAGATTATCAGAATAATCAGAGGAATTTAAATGTACTGCACTCTTTATGACATAAAACAGCAAGTTTCTGAAAATACTTTGATTGAAATTACTGACGATATTCAGGCAAATGAAATCAATACTGAAATTGTCGATGAAGCAATTCTGTATTCGGAAACTCTCATTGACGGGTATTTAAGAGGCAGGTACACACTTCCTTTAGCAACCATTCCTGTATTAATCAAGATTATTGCGGCAGATTTAACGGTTTTTAGGCTTTATTCAAGAAGATTTCAGACTGATATGCCTGAATCTATTAATGATAAGTATAAAAATTCAGTAAAACTGCTGGAGCAGATTCAAAAAGGAATCATTTCTCTTGGAATTGAAGTCCCTGCTTCACCTCCCGAACGTGGAGAATATATGACAAACAAAACTTCAAGTGACAGGATTTTCACAAAATCTTTTATTAACAAATTTTACAGGTAACGAAATATGACTATTAACGAGATAGAAAATGAAATAATTGAGCGAATTAAAAGCAAAATCGCTGATTTGCACATAGAAGGCTTTCCTGAAAAACCGTCAGAGTTTAGATTAACCCATCCGACAGGCGCAATACTGGTTCACTATCAGGGCGGAAGTTACTCGGATTCAAAAAGTGTCGGCTGTATTTATCAGGACAAAAAACTTGAATTTTCTATCACCGTAGTTACAAGAAATCTCAGAAACCACAATGGTTCATATTTCTACCTTGATAAGGTCAGGCAGATTTTAACAGGTTTCAGACCTCTTGTTTGTTCTAAAATGCAGCCTGTAAAAGAAGATTTTATCTCTGAAAACAACGGAATCTGGCAGTATTCGATAAATTTTAGTTTAACAACACCAACAATAGAAGAAACTTAGCTTACAAAAAATAAAATACTTTTAAAAATACGGAGGCAAAAACCTATGCCTGCAAACTTTTTGCACGGAGTCGAAACAATAGAAATCAAAAAAGGCGTTCGCACTATAAGGACAGTAAAGACTGCAGTTATCGGTCTTGTAGGAACAGCACCGATTGATACAGTCGCAGCAGATTACAAAACAATAAACCAGCCGGTATTAATCACTAATGAAACCGATGCCGCTTTATATTTCGGACAACCGACCAGCGGATTTACTATTCCTGCTGCTTTAAATGCAATTTTCGATCAGGGTGCAGGAATTGTAATTGTTGTAAATGTTTTTGATCCTGTAACTCATGAAACAGTTGCCGGTGTGCAAACTTCAGATATTATCGGAACGGTAACAACTCAAGGCAAACGCACAGGTTTAAAAGCACTTAAAGATTCGTATTCACTTTTTGGATTTTATCCAAAAACAATTATTGTACCAAAATATTGTGAAGATACAGCAGTTGCAACAGAAATAAATGCGGTTGCCGGAAATATCAGAGCAATAGGATTAATAGACGCTCCTGTCGGAACAACACCATCTCAAGCAATAACCGGCAGAGGTGCATCAGGAACTATTAACTTTAATTTTTCTTCTGACAGGTTGGTTTTATGCTATCCGCAATTAAAAGTTCATGACACTGCAAGCAACACAACAAAGCTGGAACCATACTCCCAAAGGCTTGCTGGAGTTATAGCAGCTAAGGACATAGAGAAGGGCTATCACTGGTCACCATCAAATACTGAAATCAAAGGAATTATCGGTGTTGAAAGAAATCTGACTTCTATGATTAACGATTCTACCTCAGAAGTTAATCTTTTAAACGAAGCCGGAATCTTAACAGTCTTTAATTCTTTCGGTTCAGGCTTTAGAACTTGGGGAAATAGAAGCTCCGCTTATCCGACAAATACTGACCCGACTAATTTTATCAATATCAGAAGAACGGCAGACATTATCCACGAAAGTGTCGAATATTCGATGCTGCAATTTATTGATTACCCGATAGACAACGGACTTATCGATTCAATTTGCGAGAGCGTTAATGCCTTTATTCGCACGCTTATCGGAAGAGGAGCTTTGATAGACGGCAAATGTAAATTTAATTCTGCAAAAAACTCCCCAACAGAAATAGCAAACGGACATTTAACATTCGACATTGAATTTATGCCGCCGACTCCGGCAGAAAGAATAACATTCGAAAGCTTTATAAATATTGAATTACTAAGGAATTTAGGGCAATGAGAGTTAAATTTAACGGAAACGGTTCATTTTATGTAGTCTTGGAGGATTTAGACCTTTGTCTGGATTGTACAAGAAAAACCAGATGTCCCTTAATACACACTCTAAAAGATAATGTAACGGCTTTGAGGTCTGAAAGTATAAGAATTGACTATTGCAGATTGCATAAAAAAAGAGGTAATAAACAATGTCAAAAATCAAAATTAACCGATTAACAAACGCAAACATCTACATGGATGGCAATAATTTACTTGGCAGGGCAGAAGAAATCCAGCTTCCGCAAATAAAACACAAAATGGCGGAGCATAAAGCACTCGGTATGGTTGGCTCGGCTGAATTTTTTGCAGGCATAGACAAGCTGGAATGCAAAATCAAATGGAACGCTCTTTATACAGAAGTCCTGAAAAAAGCGGCAAATCCTTTTAAAGCAGTTCAGGTTCAAGCAAGGGCAAGTTTAGAAACTTACAACAGTATGGGCAAATTAGCAGAAGTTCCTGCAGTAGCATATTTAATGGGTACTTTTAAAGAATTTCCTCTGGGAAACTTTAAGCCGCAGGATAATGCCGAATACGAAACAACTATGAGTGTTAATTACGCAAAATTAATAGTAGGAGGTGAAGAAATATTTGAAATTGATGTTCTGGAGAACATCTACAAAGTAGAAGGGGTCGATATTCTTGAAACTTACAGAAATAACATCGGTGCTTAAAGCTGTTTTTTCGAATTAGATGGCATTATAATCGGCTGAACCATCAACTTATAATCAAGTGCCATCAATATTTTTGAAATCTCATGAAAACTCGGTTCAACTTTATAATCCAAAATATCGTATAAATATTCTTTACTAAAACCTGTTTTCTCTATGATTTCAATCAATCTCTCTTGAGCATCGACAAAAGTTTCATTTTCAATCAAGTGCTTAAGCGAGGATAAAAATGGACGTATCGAATCTCTTCTACCAGCTCTTTTTAAAGAATCGCTTAAAAAATCGTGCATAACTAACCTCTATCAGCCATATATTCCCAATAGTCAGAAATAAAATCAAGAATATGCCTGTAGGCTTTTTCTTTCTGATCAACGGTTCTCGTAAATTTAAAAATTTTATTCATTAATTCGCTGTTTTCGTATGCAACGGCTCTTTTGTCAACGCCTTTAGACACTTCAGAAATCAAATTTACCAACTCGCAAGTATCTTTAAAATCCAACATCTATACACTCTCCCCCACACTTACAACTCAATAATATCTTAATTCAAGAAAGGTAGCAATCATGAAACAAATCTTATTACCCGGCGGAAAAACAGCCGTATTCAAAGACGGCAAAGGAAGAGACCTTTTAAACGCACAGAGAAAAGCTAAAACGCCTGAAGAAATTCTCTATGCACTTATTGCAGAAATTACTGAAATAGACGGTGAAACTGTAATTTATGAAGACCTATTAGAAATGTCACTTGAAGATGTGCTTACTTTGCAGGCAGAAATGTCGGGGAAGTTTCAGTCGTTACAGCAGAATGCATCATCCACCTCGCCAAAACCACAGGATGGCAATACAGCGAAATAAAGCAAATGGAACTCTCCGAGCTTGAATTTTGGGTTCAAGAAGCAATTAAGTACAAGCAATCAACAACCGAGGAACTTGAAGAACTATGTTAGACAATATGATGAAAGTATCTTTAACCCTTATCGCTTTTGACAAGATGTCAAGGGTTATTAAAGATGCTGTCAGCGAGTCTAATCAAGAATTTGACAAACTTCAGAAAAAAATTCATCAAACCTCAGAAACGATGGAAAACCTCGGAAAAACAATGATGGGAGTCGGAGCAGGAATGACTGTCGGAGGTCTCGGACTTGCTAATTCTCTGGGATTAACGGAAGCAATTCCTCAAGCCCTTGAAATGGAGCATAGATTAAGAGAACTCGGAAATGTCGGGCAATTAACAGAACAACAGCTTTTGGGAATGGATAAACGCCTTGGGACAATTTCAAAATACACAAACCAATTCAGACCTGACATTATCGAAGGATTAAGCGTACTTGTAGCTTCTGGAGTCGATCCGACAAAAGCTCTTGATTATATGAATGTCATAGGAAAAACCGCAACGGCAGAGCAAGCGGCAATAATAGATATTTCAAAAACTGCATTTTCTGTAACAGACAATTTAAAAGTTCCAGTATCAGAACTCTCTAAAACAATGGATATTCTTGCACAATCAGGAAAAGAAGGCAGATTTGAATTAAAGGATATGGCTGGTGAGTTTCCGGGACTGACTGCAAGTGCTTCTATGCTCGGGATGAAAGGTGTTCCTGCTGTTGCTCAACTAGGTGCTGCTCTTCAAATTGCAATGAAAGGAGCAAAAGACGCTCCAGAAGCTGCAAATAATTTGCAAAACTTTATGCAGAAAGTCACTGCACCTCAAACCATAGAAAACTTTAGTAAAAAGTTCGGCATAGATTTAAAGTCAGAACTTTTAAAAGCTATAGCAGAAGGCAAAGACCCGATACTTGAAGTCCTTAATATTATCCAAAGAGCAACAGGCGGAGATGTGTTTAAGGTTTCCCAGATATTTCAAGATATGCAGGTTTTAAATTTCATAAAACCAATGATGAAAAATCTTAAAGAATACGAACGAATAAAAAAATCTGCACTTTCTGCAAACGGTATAGTCGACAGTGATTATCAAAACATGATGAAGACAACTCTGGAGCAATGGGGCAAGTTAAAAATCAACATGATGGAATTGGTTCTGCCAAATCTTGCAGACCCCTTAAAAAACGTCAACAGCCTCCTTGAAAAAATTAATCAAAACCCGATTCTTCAAAAAGGAATATTCGCAGCAATTATTGGACTCACAGGAGGAGGACTTTTGCTGACAGCATTGGGAGGAGTTGTTTTTATCATCGGCAATCTTGTTAAAACTTACGGCACCCTGCTTAAAGTCGCAAGAGATTTAACTCCTGTAATAAAACAAAATTACATAAAATTATTAGAATTTATGGGGTTAAACACAACTGCTCATAATTTCAAAATCATAGAAAGCCTGAAAAAAGCCGGCAATCCACTCGGCATAGATTTATCAAAATTTTCATTTAAACCAAGTATTCTTGCTGATCTTAAAAGAATAACAGGCGGGTTTCGTTTACTTTCCCTCACTATCCTTACCTCTCCTATTTTCTGGATTGGAGCGGCATTTGCAGCAGTCGCTTTCCTTATTTACAAATACTGGAAACCTATTACAGGATTTTTCAGAGGTGTATTTAAAGGATTAAAAGAAGGACTCTTGCCGCTCCAACCAGTTTTTATTTCCCTTGCCAAAGCCTTTACACCAATACTTGCACCGTTAAAAGCTGTTTATAACTGGTTTAAAAATTTGATTAAACCTGTTGAAGATACAGGAGGTGCGGCAGAAAAAATGGGAGTTAAATTCGGTAAAGTTCTGGCACAAATTATTCTTAAAATAACTGATTTAATAAAAAAAATGTTTCAACTCGGAGCAAAAGTCGCTGACTTTCTATCCTTCGGATTATTGTCAAAAACAGGTCAAACCCAAAAAGCAATAGGCAAACACGCACAAATTATACGAGATCATCTCCCGCACTCGCCGGCAAAAATGGGACCTCTTAAAGATTTGCATAAAATAAAACTCATAGAAACAATCGCCGCAACTTTAAAACCTGCTCCTCTAATATCTGCAATGAATAAAGCACTTTCTTTCAAATCCAATCCGATATCAATGGGGAATTCAAGACAGGGAAACTCAGGCGGAGCAGTTTCAATTCACTATAATCCGATTGTTTCAATTAACGGAGCATCACCGCAGGATAAAGAAGACTTCCTTCAGATGTTGAAACAACATAAAGACGAAGTTTTAAAAATTGTAAAAGCCGAAAAACAAAGAAATATGAGGTTAGCATACTGATGTTTGCACAGCTGGGAAATATTCAATTTAACCTGATAACTTACTTTAACGGAATTGAAGAAACGCAAAAGCACAATTTCGTTGAGCATCAGACTATCGAATCTAAACCGAAGCTTCAATTTATGGGCGATGAACTTGATACCCTGACAATAAAACTAAATTTTCACTCTTCATTTTGTGTTCCTGAAACGGAAATTAAAAAAATTAAGGATGCTGCAAGATTACATGAAGAAATGCCGTTTATTCTTGGCAACGGTAAATATCTGGGCAAATACGTCATCGAGGAAATAACTTCAACCACTCAACAGACGGATAAAACAGGAAATTTAATCTCGATAGAAGCTGAAATCAAACTTAGAGAATGGTTTACAGAATATTTAAAAGTTAAAAAGAAATCCAAAAAACAAACAGCAAAGAAAAAAGATGACAAAAAATCTTCTCAAAAAACTTTGTCCCAAAGTAAAACACCCAAGCAAATAGTAAGGCAGGAATAAGATGCCTCAAGAGTTTTACGAATACATCACAAAAGACGGCGACCGCTGGGATTTGATCGCTTATGACTTTTACTCAGATGCAACCCTTTATGAAGGAATAATCACTGAAAATCCCGAAATACCAATCACACCAATCTTACCGTCAGGATTAAAGTTAAAAATCCCTGTAATAGATGACAATAATCAGATTCAGTTCGAATTACCGCCTTGGAGAAATTAAATGCTAAAACCTGTATTTAAAATCGAATATGAGAATAAAGACATTACAGCAAGCATTGCACCAAGTGTTTTGTCTGTTACTTATTCCGATTTTGAACATGGGCAAAGCGATGAAGTGGAAATTCAGCTGGAAGACAAAGAGCATCTTTGGAAATCAAGTTGGTATCCGGTTAAAGGCGACACTTTAAAATTAAATATTGGTTATGAAAATGAAAAACTTCTAAACTGCGGAAGTTTTGAAATTGACGAGATGGAATTTTCTGCTCCGCCTGACACTATAAATTTAAAAGCACTTGCAGCTAATATCAAAAAAGCATTACGGCAAAATAACTCTGTTGCTTATGAGAATAAAACGCTGTTGCAAATTGGTCAGGAAATTGCAAATAAACATAACTTAAAACTTGTCGGCAATGTTAAAGATATTAAAATCAAAAGAATTACACAAAATAACAAGCGGGACTTGGAGTTTCTTAAAAATTTAGCAGAAGAATACGGATATATTTTTAAAGTGTCCGACAATAAACTGACATTTTATGAAATTGCAAAGCTAAAAAGCCAATCGCCGGCTCTAATCATCAACAGAAAAGACATTATTTCATACAACTTCAAAGACAAAACTCACGACCAGTATAAATCCTGTGAAGTGTCCTACCACGATCCGAAAAGTAAAAAAACAGTTACATCAAATATACAAGGTAATTCAGCAAGGGCAGACACTTTAAAACTTAACACCCGCTGCGAAAATAAAGAACAGGCAATTTTAAAAGCAACGGCAGCAATGAATAAAAACTCCTCTCTTGAAGGAACAATCACTTTGATGGGAAATCCGCATCTTGTTGCAGGGTTAAATATCGAAATTAAAGGATTTTATAAATTAAGCGGAAAATATCACATCAAGAGTGCAAAGCACACCATCGACAGAAGTTCAGGATACAAAACAGAATTGGAGGCAGAAAAATGTTAAGGTTCGGCATAGTAACAAACATCGATGAATTAAAAGCCTGTGCCAGAGTACAGTTTCAAGACAGTGACGGAATGGTTTCCTTCTGGCTATCTGTCCTGCAGTCAAAAACTTACAGGGATAAATTCTATGTTCTCCCTGATATAGGTGAGCAGGTTGTCTGCCTTATGGATAAAAACATTGAAGAAGGCGTTATTCTCGGTTCGATTTATTCAGGAATGGATGAATGCCCTGTTATTTCTAAGGATAAAGTGTCTGTTAAATTTCAAGATGGGGCAGAGTTCGAATATGACAGAAAAGAACATGTATTAAACCTTTTATGCGAAACAATAAATATTCATGCACTTATCAATCACTCCGGATTATTGCTAAATAGCGCAGGCGTGGTTTCAGAAGGCGAAGTTATTGACCACAAAGGCAGTATGCAATTAATTAGAAATATTTATAACGGGCATAAACATAACGAAACAAATTCAGTCACTCAAGTTCCAAACCAACAACAATAAGGTTTTACAATGACAAATCTAAATCAAATTAAATCTGTCGACTGGCAGCCAAAATTAAATGAAATCGGTTCTGTTGTTGAGGGAACAGATGATATCGACCAGTGCGTAAGAATAATTCTTATGACAAGAAAAGGTTCAGTTCCTCACAGGCCCGAATTCGGTTCTGATATTTGGCAGTATATCGATGCTCCTGTTAATGTTGCAATTCCAAATATTATCCGAGAAGCAATGGATGCGATAAATATCTGGGAAACACGGGTACAGATTAATTCCATAACAGCAGAAATTGATAACGAGAATATAAAGCTGAGTATTGACAGACAGATTAAAAATACTGATACTCTAGGAATTCTGGAGGTTGTTTTATGACTTCAACTCTACCTGAACCAAGTTTTATAGAAAGAGATATTAGTAAAATAACGCAGGAGTGGATTGCACTTTACGAATTAAAAACAGGCAAGACTCTTCAGCCTGCACAGATTGAAAGAATCCTTATCGATGTTGGTGTTTACAGAGAAAATTTGTTAAGAATAGCAATTCAAGAAGCTGCCAAGCAAAATCTTGTTAATTTTGCAACATATCCGATGCTCGATTATCTGGGAGAACTTGTCGGAGTTTACAGAATTGAAGCAAAACCTGCGATGACTACAATAAAATTAAGTCTTTTAGAAATTCAAACTTTTAATGTTCTTATTCCTGCGAATACTCAAGTTGAATCAAAAGACGGAAAAGTAATATTTAAAACGATTCAGGACTTTCTTATCCTCGCAGGACAGTTATTTGTAGAAGTTGAATCGGAAGCGCAAACCGAGGGGATAATCGGAAACGGATATTTGTCCGGTGAAATTAAAAATCTAATAACTCCTCTTGCGTATATTAATACAGCAGAAAACACCACAGAAACTTCAGGCGGAGCGGATATTGAAGTGGATGATTCATTGCGTGAGCGAATAAAACAAGCTCCTGAAAAGTTTTCAAATGCAGGCAGTAAAGGAGCTTACAGATATTGGGCAATGACCGCTCATCAAAATATTATTGACGTTTCAATTCTAAGTCCAAGCCCGGGAGTGGTTAAAGTTTATCCGCTCACTAAATCCGGCAACCCTTCAGAGGAAATAATTTCTCTGGTTGAAGAAATATTAACAGACGAAGAAGTCAGACCTTTAACGGATCAGGTTATTGTCGAATCACCTCAAAAAATTGATTTCATAATCAATGCCGGTTTGATTTTATACGATTTTGCAGACTCTCAAAGTGTTATGAGCGAAGTAAATTCAAAAATCGAAAAATACATTGCCGATTTAAAATCAAAACTCGGCAAAGATATTGTCCCGACTCAAATTATTAGCATTTTAAACAGCATTTACGGAGTTTACAAAGTTGATTTAACTTTTCCGGTCTTCACTGTAATTGATGAACACCAATGGGCAAACTGTACAGGTTATCAGATAAATATTGCAGGTTACACAAATGGTTAATGAATCATTAATACCTATAAAAGATGAATCAAGTCTGGCTTTTAACGAGCTATTTGACAGGCTCGGAACTTTAGACTTAACGCCACTATTAATTTATCTGATTGATAACGTTGAAGCCTCCGTCCTTCCACATCTGGCAGAACAATTTCATGTCACAGGAAATGAAGGCTGGAAACTTTCTTCTACTCAAGAAAAACAGAGGGAACTCATAAAAGAATCAGTTAAAATTCACAAAATTAAAGGCACTAAAGCTGCAGTGAAAAATGTTCTTAAGGTTTTAAACCTTGAAGGCACTATTCAAGAGTGGTTTGAATACGAGGGAGATCCTTTTCATTTCAGAGTATCTGTTCTTTTAAAAAACAGTTCTTACGATACAAAAAATTTAATAAATATGATTGACGAGTACAAAAATGTCAGAAGTAAACTGGAAGAATTAAATATAGAAGCGAAATTCAATTGCAGCCCCAATTGGCTGACTTATCTTAATGCGGAAAACGAGGTAAGTATTCTATGATTTTTCAAAATATTTTAACAATAATCGGACAGCAAAAAAAAGCACTCGCTGAAGCAGGAGTAACTCCGCTTAATATTTCCCACTTTAAAGTGGGAGATTCAAACGGGCAATATTATACACCTCTTGAAACACAAACAAACCTTGTGAATTCAAGATACACAGGATATTTTACAGAAGGTTCGCTAAGTCAAATATTAGTTAATCCTGCTGCACAAAATGAAGTCTTGTATAAATGCTGCATCCCTGTTGATGTAGGTGGTTTTACAGTAAGAGAACTCGGACTTTTTGACAACAATAATAATTTAATTCTGATTTGTAAACTTCCTGCACAAGACAAATTCGCTCTTGAATCAGGACTTTATCAGCCCCTGACTTTTACTCCAAAAATTATTTATACAAATCCTTTAACTCAAGCGGTTTTAACAGCTTCAAGTCAGATTATTGCAACTCAGGTTTTTGTAACAGAGCAGATTACTCAAACTTCTGAGCAAATAAACGGAGATTTATCAGACCATATTACTGACCCGAATGCTCATGCGAGTATATTTGCTCAAAAATCCGATATTTCACACTTGCATGATGACAGATATTATACAGAAACCGAAATTGATGCAAAATTCTCCGCCATCAGACCTGATCTCTATGTTCCATATTCTGTTAATTCAGGAAATAGAGATGCTTTTGGTAAAGGCAATATTATAAAAAAAGTTGATGAGTCGAGCGTTTCTTTTGCAGTCGGAACTACTGAATATTATTCAGATTATTTCTACGGTTATGTTCAAAGATATGGCACACCGACTTATTTAAGTAATATTTACACCTTAAACGGCACGAATCAGTATTTATACTTCCCGAAAGTAAATACACTCGGTACAGGAAGCTGGAGCATAATTAAAAAAGTCAAATGGAACACTATCACTGCTTTATACACGCTGATTTGCGGAGGCGGTAACTTTACTATAAAACTCGATAGAACCGCAGCAAATAAACTTGCCTTATATTTATCTTCAAATTTAACGGCTTTTGATATTGTAAACGGAGCAACAAACGGTGTCGGTATTGGAGTAAAAGCAGATTGGAATACTACAGGATATTATTACATCAAGCTTTACTTTACAGGCACAGCACATAAAGTTGACTGGTCAACAGACGGAATCAGCTGGACAAACGAACTTACAGTGACAACTAATACTGTTGTTACTGCAAATATTACTCAATTAATTTTAGGCGCATCAAATGCTTCTGCAAACTATTTAGCCGGCAATATTGATATGTCGGGAACGAAATTTGTTATCGGCAACAATACAGTATTTGACGGCAGTTTGACTTATGTTGCTCCAAATCTTGTAGCAACTTTCCCGAACGGAAAAATCTATGAAATATCGCAAATCGGTAATGTTACAGGTTTAACAAATGACGGTCCTTATACATTTATCATTGAAGAAAATAATTTAACTAAATTATCAAACGGCACTTATTCTGCAATAGCCACAGGCGTTAAAACGGCATATTCATCAAATGAAGCATCTCCTACAATGACTTCTAATTCAGGACAGGGTTTTGATTGCTGGGTATGTAATTTTAATTCCGGCACTCCGTATGCAGATATTGGCGTTACGACAGCATATTACTTGATGGACAGAAATGCAGGAACCTCTGTTACTTTCCCTGAAGGAACAAATCCCACTTATGGATTTGTAGTCAAATCAAATATCGGCGCAATCGCTATAAATAAAGTTCAGGTTGAAGGTCCGGGAAACTTTGGACTCGGCGGTAACTCTATAGTCAGTATTTTTGGTTCTAACAACGGCACAAGCTGGACTTCACTCGGATCGGTTCCGTCTAACGGCATCACAGAAATTATAAATACAACAAATTTTCTGTATTACTACTTTCAGCCAAACATCAATTTAGTCGGCGGTTACAGCCAATATAACACTTGGCTGAATAATATTAATTTTTGGTATCCGGTCAGCTACAGCGGAGGAAATATTACGCAAGATTATACTATTCCTCTTGGCAATGACGGCGATTATGGTCTGGATATTAGTGTAATACCGTATAAAGCGTTAAAACAAATCTCGGGATTATTAACTGACAAACAATTTTTAAAAGCAGCAGCAGCAATAAAAACTACCGGAGTTCTGGGTACACCGATAACGCAAGCCTTTAACAGAAGATTTTATACTAAAATACCTTGTCCTCAATGCAATACAACCACTGCGATAAATCATAATTTGGGCACGGATAATATTAGAATCAGCTTAAAGTTAGTTTGCAAAATCGCTGAAAGCATTTTTATTGTGGGACAGAAAGTTATTCCTCTGGCTAGAACAGTTTCAGCAAGCGAAGAATTCCCTTGCATTATAACCGGCAAAAACAGTTTTGATTTTGTCACGGGAAATACCGGAAGCTCCGGATTAATTGTAATTTCTCCAGGCAGAGACAATATGCAGCCAACCTACACAAATTGGGATTTAGAAATAATCGTGGAGGCACATTTTTAATGAATTACAAAATTATAAATAAAAAAGATAACAGAATTAAAGATATTCCTGTGCAACCTACACTTGAAAATTTAATCGGAGCTGATTATTACCCCGATTGGATTGAAGTCCCTGCTGAATTATACGGCAAAGATATTGAAGTTATTGAAGAAAATGTTGTTGAAAAAACCATTGATTTGGAAAAATTAAAACGTGAAAAATTTTCAGAAGTTGAATCCGGTTATATAAATGCTTTCTTAAACGGTCTTGATTCAACTATCGGCATTAAAATGCATATCAAGCCTGATGACCAGCTTAACTATATCGGTGCAATGATTGCAACGACTTCCCTGCAGGATACTGACACATTGCCGTTTCCGTTGATAGATTTTTACGGAGCAACTCAGCAGATGACAGTCGGGCAATCAAGACAGGCATATCTGGAAATCGTGAATTACAAAGCTCAAATGGAAGTTGCAAGAGCAACCCTGCTTGCACAAATTGCAAACGCTCAATCTCAGGAAGAACTCCCGATAATTCAGGAGGTGTTAAATAATGTCTGATTTTGATTGGCAAATAGCAAGAGGCGACACAGATTATCTTGAAATAGAAGTCGTTAATGAAGATACAGACTCACCAGTTGATATCACAGGAGCTGTAATTTATTTCACTGTCAAGAAATCATCATCCGAATCTGATGCCGAAGCACTTATTTTTCAAGAGATAACTGCACATACAGATTCTATTAACGGAAAATCAAGACTGGATATATTATCCTCAGATACTGATTTGCCCATCGGCAGGTATTTATATGATTTAGTAATAGTTTTTCCCGCAGGGGACAGAAAACATTTGATTTCGCCTTCGCCTTTTATCATAACTTCAACAGTTAAAGAGGTTTAAATGCAAAACATCTCTGTAAAAATATCAAAAGGAAAACAATTAAAAGCATACCTGAAGTCCGGCGTTCAAGGACCGCAGGGGGTTATCGGCTTGCAGGGAGAACAGGGCATTCAGGGTATAAAAGGCGAAAAGGGGGACACCGGAGAACAGGGACTGCAAGGTATTCAAGGTGAGCAGGGATTTAAAGGAGACAAAGGTGATATCGGAGAACAAGGATTGCAAGGGATTCAAGGTATTCCCGGCAATGACGGTTTGCAGGGGCAAAAAGGCGATACCGGTGAACAGGGAATTCAAGGAATAAAAGGAGATAAAGGCGATAAAGGTGATACCGGTGATTCAGGAGTTGCATCTGCTGTTGCTCCTTTGCAATATGTTTCTGAAACAAAAACTATACAGGTTGCTTCAGGATATATTATTCCTTCAAACTCAGGTGACGGAAGTAAATATTTAGCTGATGACGGAACTTTTAAAACTGTCTCTATTCCTTCGGGAACTAAAATCGAAGTCGGAGATTCAAAAGCTGAAATAACAGATAACGGAAGTAACGGACTCTTTTCCGTAACAACGGATAATGTTGTGAGAATGAATATCAATGAAGATTTCCACTTCGGAGACGGCAATACTGAATGGGCATCAGGAAATGAATACAAATGTCTATTCGATAAATCAAAAGGAGCTTTCAGAGCAGGTTATATAACTAACGATAACTGGAATAACAACAAGAGAGGAATTTACAGCGCAGCATTCGGATATAACTGCCGAGGTGCCGGTGATGGTTCTTTTGCTGCAGGTTATAACAATGTTGCCGGTTATTACAGTGCATCATTTGGCTACAATAACGTAAACGGCGGTGAGGCTTATGGTTTTTGTTGCGGGTACGGCAATTCAATGTCATACAACAACTCGTTTGTAGCAGGTTACTACAATATTGACGGCGGAAATTTCGTACACGTTATAGGTAATTCCGCAAAAGCTTCAGGAAGCGGAATTGCATTAACAATGGCTTGCGGTCAGATAAATTCTGTCGGTGATGCACAGGTTGAAAAAGCTGTAATGAAAGCCGTTACAACAAATGCCACACAAATATCTATGAATCACGATACAAATATCGGCACGCAAGTTTCAGGTATCGATATCCCTGCAAAAACCTGTATGGGTTTTACCGCTAGAGTTTCTGCGTATAAATCCGATTACTCTCAATCCGCTGATTTTGAACTAAAAGGTCAAATCAAAAGAGATAATTCCGGCAACACGACTTTGGTTTGGACAAA
>JBAWVS010000055.1 GCA_037147175.1 bacterium | reverse complement strand
AATATTTATTTCCGCAAGAAAAGCCCCCTGAAGAGGAAATGCGGGAATTAACTTTACAACTGCTTAAACATTTTAATGATCAGTGTCAATCAATGCCTACATTCCTGTAAATGCTAATTTATAAGTGTACCAGATGCCGTAGAAAAAAATCATAAAATATATGGGGAAATTACGATTTCCTTAACACACCTCTGTGTAATAATTCAAAACTTTTTAATATTGATTATTTCCAATTTAAAAAGAGCTGCTTTAAAGGCGGTTGATTTTATCGGGACATAGGAACACGAAGGGGACACTCTGAACTTTCGCTGTCGGGCATCCCAGCACTTGTAAAGATACCTTCTAGCAACATAACTCCGCTTCAGTAATGCTAAATAGTTCCATTTTAACCTTACTACGGTTAAGGAGGTCTATTAGTTTAATTTTATTACTGCTATTAACTTGATAACTACACTTTAATGCTGCCAAAACAGATGCTCTTTCATTTTGTGAATTATTTTCTTCCTGTTTTTCTGGCTGTTCTTGAAATTCCTTGATCTTTTTCATACGGGAATTATAATAAATATCTATGTTCTCTTGCCTGTGGTATGGTTCTTTGTTATTTATAGCGACAATTTCACTATCGGATAACATAATAAATTTTTCAATATTAACCTTTTGGAAGTCTGTTAAGGACATTCTACCGAGTTTGATTTTACAAAGATGCTCTTTATCTTGATCCGAAAGATTTAAAATTTGTTCATAGTATGCGATAGTATTAGTTTTTCCTAATTCTAAAAGATTTTTAAAAATAAAAGTTTTTTCTGTTTTTTTATTTAGTTCTTTTTCTGTTACTACATGATTCGTTTCATTTTGACACTTTAACGGTTCAATTTGGACTGCATCAGGTGTCATATTAAGCAGGTCGAAAAAAGTTGGAGTTAGATTATATCTATTAGAAAATTTTAGCTCTATGATGATTATATTAGCCTTAGCAAGTTCTTTTATCGCCCTTTTAACACTGCTTAAAGAAATTCCTAGCTTATCTGTCATTGTTTCCTGTTTAGGAAAGATATAACTTTTAGCAGGGTTGTAGCAGTCTACTAAATAAAGCAATACGAGCTTTGCTGTCGGGCTTATACTGAACTTTGATAAACTTTGTAAGGTAATCTTACTTATTTTGAACTGTGTCGGTTTTTGCTGTAGTGATGCCGCATTTTGCATTTTCTCTCAATTCCTCCAAAAATATTTGCATACGAAACTCTTGCACTTTTCGGAAGAAACATGTAATATTAGATTGCTAAAAGTAATAAGTGCTTCTTCGGAAGTGCTTTTTTCTTTGTAATATTTTTTGCTTATAAGCATGTATCATGATATATAGATATTTGTAGGTGTCAAGATAATAAAAAGTGGTTAAAAAGTAATTTTTAAGTGGTTTAAAAGTGGTTGAAGCAAGTAATAATTTCTATACATACAAACAATTAGAAGGTATTTTTAATACTGCTGATTCTGTAGTGCGTAAAAAAGTGGAGAAGTACCAATTTAATACCGATAAAAAATTTGTTAATGGAAGAAAACAAATTGTTGTATTCTTGTCAGATGAGGAAATTTCAGAAATAAGGCATGAGATAGAAGAGAACAAAAAGATATTTGGTAGTAAAAAAGCGGAAGTAAATCACTTAAAAAGTGATGAAATTCCGATAAGTAGACAGCCTGAAAATATTGTTAATAAAGATATAGAGCCACAACAACAACCCGATTTAATCAAGTTGATTTTTAATGAAGTGGATAAAATCCATAAATCTTATAAAGACGAGATTGTAAATGTTTCGTTACAGAATAAGCTTTTAATAGATTCAGAAAAAAGAAAAGAAGATGAGTATTTAAGGCAAATATCTGAATTTAAAGCGGAAAATATTCAATTAAAAACCGATAATGAATCACTTAAAAAAGAAATTGAACACCTTAAACAAAAAACATTCTTTGGAATTAAATTAAGATAAACACTTGAAATACGTGTCATATGTGATACAATATATATTATGATAGTAAATGAGAAAAATCTTATACCTTATTCAACCGAGAATGATCGGCAACCTTTTTTAGAATGGATTGCAGGTACTGATCGGAAAACAAGAATGATGGTATTAACACGATTACAACGTGTTAGGCTTGGTAATTTTGGAGATTGCCCATTTATTAAAGGGGCAAATAGTGATCTTATAAGAGAATTAAGATTTTTTGATCCAGGTGGTACAAGAATTTATATAAGAGAAAATGGAAAAGACATTATATTATTTCTTGTAGCAGGAGATAAAGACAGTCAAAACAAGGATATATCAAAAGCAAAAGAGTACTGGCAAGATTATAAGTTTAGAAATCCTTTAATGAAAGAAACAATCTTCGATTGGTTACATAAAATAAATAAAGGAGGTAAAAATGAGAAAATATAAAAATATGGATGATTATATAATTGAGCTATTAAAAGATCCCGAAGAAGCAGAAGCCTATCTTAATGCCTCTATTGATGAATATATGAACGATGGTGATATAGCAGCTTTTTGTATAGCTCTTGAACATCTTGTTAAGTCAAAATCCTCTGTTAGTGAGTTTTCAGAAAAAAATAAATTCAACAGGAAGCAGCTTTACAGAATATTTAAAAATGAAATTAATCCTTCAATGGATTCAGTTTTAAAAATATTAAATTCGTTAGGGTTTAAAGTTCAATTTAAACTTTTAACAAAAATTGCTTAATATGATTAGTAATATTTTACGAGCGGTTCAGAAATGAGCCGTTTTTTTAATGAGATTTTTCCGAAAACTTACAATGATTGTTTTACCCTGAAATTCGTAGGTACAAACACTCCTGAATAAAATTTAACATGCCTTAAACTGGCTTGTATGTGTGCAGTGATGTTTAAAAAATCACGCTTAAGGGTATAACTTAAGTGTATTACCATTCTCATTGGGGTGAAATAAAATGAGCTTAAGAAAACAAATAAAAAAATTCTTTACAAGCCTTGAGAAGACTAAGAAAAATGAGAAGTTAATGGCGGACAGAATTGATCCACAGGTACTTGAAGCAATAAACGACTATGCGGAACTACTGAACAGGGCAAGAAAGAATGTTGGTATCAGCGTAAAAGACGTAATTTCAAGCTCTTTAATAATGGGATTTCTTTTACGAAGCCACCTAGAGCGTTATGAGCTGGAACAATGCCTGAAAATAAATGCTGAATTGGATACGGATAAACATTGTTACTGAATTTGAGTCGGTAACTTCTTATCATTGTTCATCAAATTAGTGCATAACCTTATTTAACAATTCATTATAACTATTTACAACGTCATATTTAACTAAAATAATATTAGAATACCGCAACGTCTTTAAATTGTTGATAATGCCAATATCTAAAGGTTTATCCCTGATTTTTCAACTGGTCTTTGATAATCTGACACTTTGCTTTAATTTCTTCAGAACAATTTTTCAGCTCATAACAAGATTCGTATTTTAAAAGCTTTTTCAGGCTTAAAATACTATAGCCCTTTTTAATTAAATCTTTAAGGCATATTAACCATTCGATATCGTTGTGAGAGTAAAGTCTTTTCCCTCCCTTGCTCTTATAAGGATTAATCAGCCCTTTTTCTTCATAACGCATCAATGTACTTTTTGAAATACCACTGAGGTCGGCTGCAACATTAGTGGAATATACTGGTTTATTCTTTTCTACTTCCATGAATAGCCTCTTTGTATGGATAAGGTTTTAACCGTTTGAGTGCTTTTGCTATTATAAGTTTGGTGGACAAGAATAAAGGTTGTTTTAATGACTTATATAACAAGTAGTTTTATGACTATCAAAAATGCTTTTTTAGTGAATAGAAATATTGACAAATATATTGACATCATCTAAGATAAAATTGTTGGTGTATTTTTTAGAAAGGTCGTTGTCTATGTTGAAAAAAGTTTTCGTCACTGGTTTATTAGTGACTCTCGTTAACGTATTCGTTTGTCCGATTACTTTGGCAAAAGATTTGGTATTAGACCCAGGAACTCCAATCAATTTAATTGTAAACAGTCAGTTGTCTTCAAAAGATAGTGTTGTTGGACAAAGAGTTGATATGTCTATTGCAGACGATGTAACCGTTAACGATGCAGTAGTTATTCCAAAAGGCTCAAAGGTAAAGGGCACAGTATCCTCCGTGGAATCAAAAACTTACTTTGGAACTAATGGAAGAGTCGGTATCCAATTAACATCTATTAATTTAGCAAGTGGAAAAATAATCCCTGTTTCTAATGTTGTGGAAAAACATGCTACCGACAGATTTGACCCAGATAGCAACAAATTTATACCTATTGTTGTAGCTTCTGTATTATTTCTTCCTATATCTTTATTGTTCGTAGCTCCTAGAGGTAAAGATACGATAGTTCCTGCTGGTTCAATCGTTCCGATTAAAACAGATAGAGAATTAGTTTTTAGTAATTAATAGTAATTTAAAGCATTTTAAAAGCCCCTCTGAGGGGCTTTTTGGGGATTTTAAATAATTCTTTTGATTCTGATAAAAATTAAATTTATACTTTTTGTTTGAGATGATAATTTTTTTGTAAGGAGAAATTATCATCTTTTAAATTCTTCCCTCAAAATATATCACTAATTGATTAAAAATCAAACTCCAGTTTTGAAGCGGCATAGTCCATTTATCAAGTATATCAATAGATGCAAGATATAAGATTTTAAAAAGACTATCGTCAGTTCTGTAAGAAGTTTTGGACTTTGTAATTTTTCTTACGCCCCTGTTAAAAGCTTCTATGGGGTTTGTGGTATAAATCAGCCTCCTGACTTCAGCGGGAAATTTCATAAAAGCCATAAGTTCATTCCAATTGTTGTTCCAAGACCTTATTGCATAAGGATATTTGGCTTTCCATTTTTCCGAAAATTCATCAAAAGCTTCAATTGCCGCTTCTTCATTTATTGCCTTGTAAATAGGCTTCATATCGCTGCAAAATTCTTTTCTGTCCTTATGTACAACGTGCTTTGTACAATTTCTGATATGATGAACAATGCATCTTTGGATTTCTGTCTTGGGAAAAACTGCCTTAATTGCGTCTTTGAATCCTGTTAATCCGTCTATTGAAGCAATAAGAATATCTTCTACCCCTCGTTCTTTGAGGTCAGACAAAACTGACATCCAAAATTTTGAAGATTCGGCTTCTCCTATCCAAATGCCCAGAATATCTTTATGCCCGTCTGTATTCACTCCGTAAACGATATATGCCGTTTTCTTCACGACAGAGCCGTTGTCTACAACATTGAAAACCATTCCGTCAAGATAGACTATCGGATAAATAGAATCAAGCGGTCTTTTTTGCCATTCTTTTGCCTTCGGAAGGATTTTATCCGTTATCTTTGAAACTAAATCTTCTGAAATATCAAGCCCGTATATTTTTTGCATATGAAAATGAATATCGGGAGTTGTCATTCCCTTGGCATACATTGAAATTATCATATCATTTATGCTCGGAGATACTTCTCTTGAGTTCTTTGGCACGATGACAGGCTCAAATTCGCCTTTTTTATCATGCGGAATATCAAGTTCCACTTTGCCGAACTCTGAGCGAACAGTCTTTTTATGATGACCGTTTCTGCTGTTGTCTGTATTTTTGTTTGCCCAATCATATCGAGAATAGCCGAGCTCTTCTTCAAGCTCATTTTCAAGGGCTTCTTGCAATACTTCTTTGAAACTTTCTTTTATGGCGCTTGCTATGCCTTCTGCATTTTTAAAATTTCCTTCTTTTAGAAATTTTCTTGCTTGTTCCTTTGTAAATAACTTTGACATTCTTTGTTCCTCCGATTAATTTTTCTCTTCTTTTTTTATCGGAGAATCAATAAAATTTCTTAAGGTCCCGCTTTTTGTTCTTTACGATACAAAAGACAGTTAGGAGGTTCTGTGCCATACCCCTCAACCTAAGAAATTTATCGACAATTGAGTTCTGATATTTAGATAAGTGAAACCTTATGAGCTTTCTTTATTTCAACTATGAGGCTCACAGCATCGATTTTAAGAAGAGTTTATGTCGCCCGCTTAGGTTTTGCATCTGTCAATTAAAACAAACATATTGTTGTTAGTTTTAAAAAGATTATTAATATCCTGGGGAAATTTGAAAAACCTCCGTTTTCTACTATACGTATTTTCGGAGGTTTACACAAAATTATTAATGGATTCCTTGTTACTGAATTTAAGTCGGAAACCTCTTGTCATTGTTCATTAAATTATAAGATTTTCAAACGCTGACATTCGCTTCGGCTATTGTTTCCTGTAGTTTTGAAATCTTATTCACGGCTTCCAGTGTTTGTTTTATATGCTCAGTCTCTTTTATATCAAGAATTTTAGAAGCATCTAATAATAAAAGAAGCCTGTCTTGATGTTTTCCGACTCCGACTATAAAGCTGTTTTCGTCATTTTCTGTCGGGGACGGTTCAATATTGCTCTTTTTAAGATGAACGACTTCCGAAACGGAATCAACGATTAAGCCTACTGTATGGTCATCAAGTTCAAGCACAATGACTCTTGTGTCTGCATTATTTTCAGTAACCTTTATGTCAAATCTTTTTCTTCCGTCAATTATAGGGATTATATGACCTCTGAGATTTATAATCCCTTCTACAAATTGAGGGGATTTTGGGATGTGAGTAGTTTGCTGAGGCATAATAATTTCTTGAACGCTTTCTATCGGCACGGTGTATTCTTCATTGCCCAGTTTAAATGCTATAAGCTGTAGTTCATCACTTTCTGTATCGACTGAAGCCATAGTAAGTCTCCTTTATGATTTTTTATACGAATATTTAATAAATTTAGCCATTTTGACATCAATTTCTGTATAGTGCTTTACAATCCAGTTTGCTAAAAAGCTCTTTAACTCAATAAGGAAGTCATCGGAAACATCATGTTTGTCCAATATTGATTGTAATGCTTTATAGTTTTCAGAAAATTCTTGATGTTCTTTAATATGCTCTTCTGTTTCAGGATATTTACATTCAGCCATATATTGTTCTTCTGTTTTAAAATGTTCAGAGGCATACTCTTCAATATCACAAATAGCAAAACGCAATTGTTCTTCGTGATTATCAATATCTTCAAGGCTATTTATTGCATTAAACAGATACTTATGCTGAATATCTATATCCGTAATCCCTGTTAATAAGGAATCATCAAACTTAATTAACATTGTCGGATTCCTAAATTTTAAATACAGAAACCTGTTTTTGTAAGTCTTCAGCAACTTTAGCAAGTGTTTGAGAGCTTGCGCTTATTTCTTCAAGGCTCGCTGTTTGTTCTTCGGTAATGCTTGAAATCTCTTCCGCACTTGCAGCCGTTTCTTCTGTTATAGCGGAAATATTTTCAACCATTCTTAAAACTTCTTCTGAGCTGACAGCGACTCCGTCTATATCTTTAGTGATACCCTGTATTTTATTATTAGCCTGTTTTACCTGAGAAATAATATTATCTAGTGCTTTTCCTGCATCGTTGATTACAAACACGCCTTCTTCAACTTCTTTAGTTGCTTTATCCATAGTATTTACGGCGATATGCGTTTTATTTTGAATTTCTTTAATCATAGCTGTTATTTTTTCTGTTGCTCCTGCTGATTGTCCTGCAAGTTTTTTGACTTCATCTGCCACTACAGCAAAGCCTTTTCCGTGTTCTCCTGCTCTGGCAGCTTCAATAGCAGCATTTAAGGCTAAAAGGTTGGTTTGTCCTGCAATATTTTTAATTAAATCAACGATTTGCTCAATGTCTGAACTTAATTTTCCGAGTTCGGCAATATTAATGGAGATAGCACCAGCAACATTTTTGATGCTGTCTATTTTAAGCACTGCCTTTTTAACGTGTTCAGCACCTACATTAGCATTTGTTTCTGTGTCATTACCAAGTTTAGCTACTACGCCTGCTTCCAGAGCAACACCCTGAATGGTTTTATTTAAACCGTTAATGCTTGTAGCCCCCAGTTCAACATTTCTTGAAATTTCCTGAGCACCCTGAGCTAACTGTTGAGTGCTGGTTGCTGTCTGTTGAGCTCCTTGTGCCGTTTGTTCAGATGAAGCACTCATTTCTTCGGAATTTGCAGAAATTTCTTCAATTGATTTAGAAACTGTACCGATAAGTGCTCTAAGGTTTTTCACGGTAAGATTAAGCGATTTTGCAAGGATTCCTGTTTCATCATTAGAATCATTATGAACTTCATCAATTGCAAGATTTCCTTTAGCCACTTCATTTAAGTTTTCTACTACAGCGTTTATCGGCTTAGAAATAATACTTGCGATCATTAATCCGATAGATACAGCAAGTACCACTGCCACAACAATAATTCCTATTATAAGAGCGACTGCTTCTGCTGCATCTTTGTCATTTTGAGTATTCAACTCCTTGGCAACTTTAGCATTGTAATCTGCAAGAGCTTTAAAATTATCACCTACTTTTTGGGCCGCATCTATGTTAGACAGAAAATATTTTTCGGCTTCGTTTCTATTGCCGTTCATTCCCATATCAATAGTTTTTGTCTGAACAACACTGTATTCCTGAAGGTTATTTTTTAATTCTGCCAATGTTTTGAGTTCAAAAGGGTCAAGCTTTGTTTTTTCATATTCCGCCAGTATTTTATTATTGTCTTCTCTGTTTGCAACAATTTCATCATACATTGCTTTTTGTGTATTTTTATCGGATGTTGCATTTATTTCATTAATAAGAGCTTCTATGTTGTTAACATTGCCGACAGCATCATACATCCACATCATAGGTAGTGCTCTGTCTTTGTAAATAGCTGTCATATCGTTTGCACCTTTTGTGGTGAAATGAAATCCGACATAACCGACAATACAAATAAATAATGTTGCCATTGCAACAAACGCCAAGATCTTTTGCGAAATCTTAAAATTCTTAAACCACTGCATAATAGCCACCCTTTCAAATAATACTGACACGACAACTCTATATTTTCTTCTAAACACAGCTAAATAAGACACGAAAGATATAAATTTATTGTTTTAAAATAGTTTTAATAAAGATATGTAATATACTGTACTCTTTTTCTCAGGTATAATCAAGGTTTCGGGGGGGGGGGGGGTATAACCCTTTACTAGAAAGGTAATACGAGTTTTGTAATCCAAAAGCTCTTTAGAATTAATTATGTATCCAACCCGAAAAGCATATATTTAATATAGCATTGACTATCGGCGAAATTAAAATTTTTAAAAATAAAAAAGTTTCATAAGTTCATTTATGTGAACTAGTATAACATATGAATTAATTATTATAAACCTTGAAGTTCATGAATATGAACAAAGGGGTTTGTAAATCATAATGAGTTTAAATATACAGGTAGGTAACAGAATTACACAGCTCAGACAAGAGCAAAAACTTACGTTAGAAAAACTTGCTTATGAGAGCGGTATTTCTAAAGGCGGATTAAGTGAAATCGAGCGTGGGCTAAAAGAACCCCGACTTTCTACACTCGTTAAGTTATGTGAAACACTCGATATTTCATTAAAATATTTCTTTGATTTTGATTTAAAATGATCACTATAAAACAGAAGCAGGGTGGTTAATAAAGTTGCCCGATTGCTGGATATGTTTTAAAATAGGATAGAATCCGATAAGCAAAGTAAAAGGGTCAATATGGATAATAATATTATTTCGATAGATGTAATAGAAAATAAGATATTTGTCATCCGCAATCAAAAAGTTATGATTGATAGAGACTTAGCAGAGCTTTACGGAGTCGATACAAAGAGACTTAATGAGGCTGTTAAGCGTAATATTGAGCGGTTTCCGTCAGAATTTATGTTCCAGCTTAATGATAATGAGAAAAATGAGCTGGTCGCAAATTGCGACCGCCTCCAAACTATTAAATTTTCTACAACTAATCCATATGCCTTTAATGAGCATGGGGTGGCGATGTTGAGCAGTGTGCTAAAGAGTAAGCAAGCGATAGCAGTAAATATTCAGATAATAAAAATATTTGTAAAACTTAAAGAGTTCGCTTTGACAAACAAAGAATTGTCTCAAAGGTATGATGAGCTTGAAAGTCGCTTCATGTTATATGCAAAAGATACAAGTGCCGATATTAATGATATTTTTCTACAGTTGAAGCAACTTTCAGAGCTTACTAAAACACCTGCTACAAAGGCAATAGGCTTTAAGGTAGAGGACAAAGACGGTTAAGATGTTATCGAATAAAACGAATTTCAATGATGACCTAAAAGGAAGGCTTAAAAAACCCAAATATTTGCGGTTACAAAGCAAATTCAGCAATAGTTTTATCTTTCATATCGTCATTAATCCCTATATAACGAAGAGTTACAGAAGGAGCAGAGTGATTAAAAATATCCTGCAATACAGCAATATCCTTAAATTGTTGATAATGCCAATATCCAAAAGTCTTTCTTAAAGTATGAGTACCGATTTTATCGCATAATCCTGTAGACTTTACGGCATCATTAATAATTTTGTACGCTTGTACTCTTGTAATCGGTTTATTAATTCCCTTGCGACTCTGAAAAAGGAACTCGCTGGAGGTCATAGAAGACGTGTAATTATCGAAGCAGGTCTTAAGTGTAGGAGAGATATAAAAACGCTTGTTCTTGCCCGTTTTAGTTTCCCTAAACTCAATATGTGATTTATCTTTCACATCCGATACACGCAATTTCAATAAATCCGATATTCTTAAACCTGTATTAATTCCTGCAACAAATAATAAATAATCCCGATAACCATTTTTAAGTAAAATATTTTTAACTTTTTCGATACAATTTTTTTCACGTAACGGTTGTACAAATTCCATAGTAAAAACTCCTTTATGTTTCATTCAATGTTACTAACAGATACGTTTTGTTAAATCATCCATATTCAGGATTTAGAGAAATTGCCTCAAACATTTACACTGTCTACATTTTGCCTTATTCGGTGAATCTTACACAATACCTATTGTGTTGCATTCAGGTAGAAATAATTAATTCAGCGGTTCAGTTTTGATTAAAGAATAATCATAAATTTCATAATTTTTATATTTTGGGGAAAGACAATATATTTGAGTAGGTGAAACAAGGTATAAATACTCAATATCCCCGTGAATGTTGTTATCAATCCCGTGAGAAAGAACATTGTAGTTAAATTCTTCATAGCTAAAAGCAGTTTTAAGGGATTTACAGGCTTTAATATCATTGTTAGCAAAGTAATGTACTAACCAAAAAGGAAGATACACAATATCATGCCCCCTGTGTTTATGAAATTCCTTTATAAATCCTTTAACCGAATCTAAACTTTCTTGATCTTCCGCCTTAAATCCCCAGTGCAGATAAATGAAGGGATTTGCTTCAGCTGTTTTAACAAGTTCTAATAAATCATTGCCCTTAATTTCACTGTGTGTGAATCCTATTTGTACTCGCATGCCCATATTTTGCCTCACTTTCTTTAAATTTAGTTAATATTTTAAAGAACAGGGGGGATTCCCCCCTACTTTATGCTGCAATAAGTTCCGATTCTTTATTTTCAGTAGTTTTATTATTATCTTTTGTTATGTATTCGAGAATCTCACCTGCTTGTTTTGATGCGGTAAAGATAAAATTACTGTCATTCTGTAGGAGTTTAAGCCATGAATTAATATAAGCTATATTATTATTGCTTATTTCTTTATTATCTATGCTGTAATAGCCTAGAATAAACATTGTAGCAATTTCTGCTATTAATTCTTCTTTAGCATAACCCATAGAACCAAGTTTACTTGATAAATCCCTTTTTAATCTTCTCTCATGACCTGTAGCGTGTGCCATTTCATGCATAGCTGTAGCGTAATAGCCATGTATTGTTTTAAATTGTCCTTTAGTCGGCAAGTAAATTTTGTCTTCTATAGGTCTATAAAATGCCCTATCCTGAGAAGCGTATACTATAGGACAATCAAAAGTATTTATAATCTGCTCTAAGTCTTCATTTTGTAATGTAGGATCAATGCTGGTATCATTATTTATTTTATTTTTTAAAGTTGTCTGGTCGGTATTAAATAAATTATAATACTTTAGGAGCGGTATTTTTTTCTTTTCACCGTCTTCATTCGTATTTTTCGAGTCTATCAGAGAATAGAAAACTATCATTGTTGACTTTTCCCCTCTCAAGACACTGTGATCTAATTTGTCTACCTGCTTAAAGGTCAACCAGAATGGCGACTGATAACTTTTATTCATTGCTTTAAGAGTTAAAATCAGGTTATTGATACCTGAATAAGCGTGTTTACTCTCATAATTCTGAGGGGTAGAGGGTTTCCAGCTTTTTGACCATAAACTTTGATTAGTCTTAAGACTCTCTACGATTTCAGCCGTGATTTTTGCCTTGATTTCATTTGTCTGCATAGGTATACTACTCCTTCAATCACTGTTTGTGCTACTTCTCCATTGATAGATATACTCTTTTTTACCGCTTTTATAGGTTCTTACTTTTTTCTTTGGAGTGTATAAACCGTATGGGTTAGGCGGATAGCCTTCTTTACTCTGAATCTCTGCTATATCATCAATTTTTAAATCCAAGTCGGTTATCAGCTCCCATAGATACCACCCGTAACGATAATGACCAGTTCTTTTTTTAGATAGTTGCATTGTCATAGGTTAAAACTCCGTTACAAAATCCCCCTTCATTACAGGGTTTTGTGCTTCATTCACTTTTTTTAAATTAAAATATCTTTACAGTTATTCTTTTGTATCTAACTAAACCGTTAATATCTGGTTCTTTATTGCTTTTAATTTAACTCATACAAGTATGATAACTCCAGATAAAGTAGGTGCCTATCGCTCGTTAGACCTAAAATCCTACGATAGAGGTAGTCTTAAGATTAATTTATAAGTAAGCCCTTGACAGGTCTGCAATTTTCTTGAAATTCTATATTTTTTTCAATTATACATATTATTTACGGCATTTTAATAAATAAATGTAAATGATTTTGATATATGAAGTTATTAAAAAATTTAAAATGGGTATAAAAAATAAAGAGATATTTGAATTACTATCCTGTAATTTTAAGGAGTACAAATAATGAATAATGAAACTTCCATAACAGTACCGACAGCACAAGAGCAAACTTTTGATTCCCTTGCGGAATCATATGTAACTGCAAGGAACAAATTCGGAAATTCACTTCTTGAAATGGCTTCTGTATGCGTTGAAGCAAAAGAACAACTTAAAAAAGAAGGGGAATGGCTTAAATGGCTTGCAGATAGTAGAATTAATCTGAAAGAAACACAGGCAAAGAAATTTATTGCCATTGCAGAACATTGTAAAAAAATGGGTCAGTTGACTGACCTTCTAAATAAAAAAGGCATAGAAGAAACATACCTTCTCACCAGAATCAGCGATGAGACGGCAAGAAAGGAACTTGCGGAACAAATTATTAACGTGGATTTTACGGTAAAAGAAACCAGACAACTTGTTAAAAAAGTAAATGAACTCGAACCAGTAGCGGAAGCAATAGAAGAAGTTAAAAAAATGAAAGACCTTCCTAAATCAGAAAAAATAAAATATACCATAAATCGTTCTGACTGTTTATATGAAAGCCGCCCTTTTTCTTCATATGACTATGAAGAAACTAAACATTATCTTAACTATTTGAGAAGACAACATAGAAACGAAGATGTTAAATTTACTATTAAAAAAGAGGTTGAAGAAAGTCCTGAAGCAGAAGAAGTTAAACCCGAAAGAAAATCGGTATCAATTAATAAATTTAACAAGCTTCAATCTGACTATGAAGTGCTGAAAACTAAAATGGAAGAGCAAGGTCGAGAAAGTTCTAAGATTCAATATCATCTCAACCAACGTGTGCAACAGCTCGCACAACTAAAGGTTAGAAAAGAAAAAGCGAAAATTTTAGAAGAACTTTCTTTCCGTGAAGAGGTTATAGATAGAGTAAAATATTGTGTAACAGATGAACAGGGTGAATCATTAATTTATGATGAAAATTATGAAAAAGTAAAAAGTTTTTTTGATTCTCAAAAAGAAAGTAAAAAGGAATTAAAATTATTTAAAGAAATACATTTTTATAAAAAAGCATTGATAGAAGAGCAGGAGTCCGAAAAAGAAACTGTTGAACGAATGGATAAATTAAAACAATATATATCTTCAGAAATAGAAAAAGGTTCTGAACAAATAAAAAAGAAGTCGAAAAAACAAGTGGTGGTAGTCTCAACCTAAATACAATATGTAGAATAAAACCGTCTCTTCTTGTTTTTACAACATAAGAGACGGTTTTTTAAATTTTAAATTTATAAATTCTACCAAGAAGCACTCTGTATGACTGTTCTGCATGTTGTCAAGATTTTTTTAGATGAAGTATTGACTTTGTAACAAATCTGTAATATAATTATATATATAATGATAAGAATCATTTACTAAAATTAAATATTCGGTTCACATCTAAAAGTTAAATTCTATCGGAAGTTAAATGTATTCACTAATGCAAACAATCTGCTGCTTGTATTAATGAATACATACGCTACTAAGAATGAATAACTTTTTACATTACTGCAAAGTTTGTAATGCTTTAGTATTGCTGCTGAAGCAGAGTTTGTAATTATGCTACACACATAATTATATGTGCGTAGCAATGCAGAAAATGATGTTAAGTAAAAGAAATCTAAATTAATTATATTTTATATTAAGAAATGTTAATTAAGAGTTTGTAATTTTTTAAAGAGAGGTCAATTTAATTATGTTTGATGAAGATTCAGAAGATTTTATTACCGTGAAACAAGTGGCAAAGGTAATTTGTAGCACACCCAATTCCGTGTACGTGATGCTTCACAGAGGTGTATTTCCTTCCGACATATATTATAAAGTCGGGAAGAGGAAAATAGTCTTTTCTAAAAGCAAATTAATTGCGTGGATTATGAATAAGAAAGAATAGAAAGTTATATTGCCACATATAAGGGTCTTTAGAGTTTAGAAATAGAGAGGAATTGTATATGAACAGGGTAGACAAAGATTTAAAACTAAAAATTATGCCGAAATTTGAATCGGTTGATGATTTGATAGAGCATTTCAAGACAAACATATATGAATATAAGAGATTGGATGCTTTTCAGAAGGAACAGGTTATTAAAATTTATAAGTCCTGCCTTAATTACCTGTGTGGGTGGGATTCAGGAATAAATTATGACCAAAAGTTATACGGGGCAACCGTTGGATATATTATCCGAAATGTAAAAGAAATTTAAGAAGAAGAGTAAGAGCAGAATAGAATAGGAGAATAAAACAATGATTAGGAAGCAAGAATTTACACAAGATGAGCGTGATAAGATTAGTCCTAAACAAATGTGCTATATTATTTTAAATAACCTTAATAAATTAGATAATGAACCTGAAAAAATTAAAGTTATTGTAGATAGATTTGAAGAACTAAATGATAGGGACTATAACTGTCCTTTAAGGGTATTTTCTGAACCTTTTAATAAAGTTTATAAATTTTATAAAATACATAAGCACTTTCCCGATATGGATTGGATCTCTGTAAATTTAGAAAATTTTGATATTCAAAGAGGTTATAAGAATTACTCACAAGATATTTATTATTCTGTTGTAAATTATTTAGATGTACAAATAGTTAGACTATATGCAAATAGATTAGGTGATAATGAAAATTTATCTATTGAAAATTTAGATAAAACTATTGAAGTTATGACTAGTTATAAAAATAAAAGTAATAGCAGCGAAAGTATGCTGTTGAGCGGTGCAGATATAATGAAAATACCTAAAAGAGAATATATTGTCGGAGATATATTATTTCCTAAAAGGGCATTCTCTGTTGTATACGGGGAAGCAGGGACAGGTAAGTCGCTATTTTTATTCGATTTAGCATATAGTCTAGCTGAAGGTAAGGAAGTCTTAGGCAAGTACAAGAGCGAACCTAAAAAAGTATTGATAATAGAAGGCGACCAGTCTGCGGAGTTCATACAGGAACGTATAGAATTGCTCGGATATGATTTTAACAATGAAAATGTAAAATTTATATCTGCATTCTGTAGTACACCTGCTTATAAGTTAATTGATAAGGATATATTACTTAGTCTAGTAAGGGATATTAATTTATTTAAGCCCGATGTAGTTATAATTGATACGGTTATGTCTGTTTTTGGATGTGATTTATCTAAGCAAATAGATGTTGACCCAATTATATCTACTTTAAAAACTATGGTAGATGAAAATAATATGCATATAATTTTATCGGCACACCCAAGAAAAAGAGCTACAGGAGAAAAAAGAAAAAAATTAGACCAGTCCGACTTAATGGGATCTTCTATATTTCAAAACTTAGCATATCAAATGTTAGGAATGGAAAAAATATATGATGACAAAGACAATCAGGTAGAAAGCACCTGCGTCATTAGGTGTACAAAAAGCGGTAGTGGGTATCCTGCTCCTTTCATACAGAAAATATTAGTCACAGAGGACAATAAAAGAAGAATTGAATATGACTATGATATAAGTTTATACGAGGATTCGTTCACTCAAAAAACAGAGTGTGTGAAAGAGGATGGTCTTTTAGAAAAAGTCAGAAATACCCTTACACGTAATAGGGATAAGGATATTGACGAAAAAATCACTTCGTTCTATCTTACGTCCACTTTTGGTTCGGGGCGAACGCAAATGAGTAAAATTATTAATATTTTAGTAGAAGAAGGGCTTTTATATAAAGAAGGTAATGGTAAAAATACATATTATAAGTATGTAAAAGAATTACCCGAAGATATAAAGGATTTATCTGAATCACAGGTTGGTATTGATCCTGAGGATGATTTTAATAACGATTAAAATGATTCGTTCACTTTTATTTTATACCCATACAGGAAAATATGAATGAACGAACGAACGAATAAAATACTCTCTATGAAAAAAGAATCTATATATATTTTATTTATATATTTATTTTCTCTTTCTTTCATTCGTTCACTCTTATTCCTACCTATAGAGAAGTGAAAGAACAGAACATATAAATAAATAATTTATGTCCTCGCTAAGATTCTTTCCTAACAATTTGATTTTTTATAATTGTAGGGTTATATTCCTTAATTAAAATCCTCGATTAACTATATCTCATATCATCCTATCCCATTTAACAACAGTAATCGCAAGTAAAATTGGATTTTTATTATAAATAGAAAGGGTTTTTGGTATGATAATTGAAAATGAGCAGTTTTTATCGGTAAAACAGTTTGCTGAAAAATTA
>JBAWVS010000054.1 GCA_037147175.1 bacterium | reverse complement strand
TGAAAGGATGATAACTTATATTTTTTTCTGTCCGATTTCTACGGCATATTATAAAGTTACAAATTTGTAATTACCTGAAAATCCTAAATTGCTTCCTACTTGCATGTTTGTTCTCCTATTTTTTTACCTTATTTTGTACTTTATAAATATTTTTTTAACTATTTATATAAAACTTCTAAATATAAAACATGATAATTTTAGAGAGCTAAATTTACAAAACTTAACAAAAGACCTCGAAATCGCTTAATCTCGAGGTCTTTTGAATTTTATTAATTAATTTATATTTATACAGCTGCTTTGCCAATGATTTCTTCAGCAATGTTGTTTGGAACTTGTTCATATTTGGAAAATTCCATTGTGAAAGTTCCACGTCCCTGTGTTTTGCTTCTGATATCAGTCGCATAACCGAACATCTCAGAAAGAGGCACTGCTGCGTTTACTTTTTGGATGCCTGTTCCTTCGATAGCTTCCATACCTTCGATGCGTCCTCTTCTGGAAGAGAGATCACCGATTACATCACCAAGAAAATCTTCAGGAACTTCGATTTCTACTTTCATTATAGGCTCAAGCAAAACACCGCCTGCTTTTCTAACACCTTCTTTAAAAGCTATACTTCCAGCTGCTTTAAATGCCATCTCGGAGGAGTCAACTTCGTGATAGCTTCCGTCAAAGAGGGACGCTTTAAAGTCGATTACTTCGTATCCTGCAATTACACCGCCAGTCATACTTTCTTCGATACCTTTTTGAACAGCACCTACATATTCTTTAGGAACTGAACCACCTACGGTTTTATTTTCGAATGTAAAGCCTTTGCCTTGTTCTTGTGGCTCAAGTTTAATCCAAACGTGTCCATATTGACCACGACCGCCTGATTGACGGATAAATTTACCTTCAACTTCAACAGTTTTGGTGATTGTTTCTCTGTACGCAACCTGAGGTTTACCGACGTTAGCGCCAACTTTAAACTCTCTTAAAAGTCTGTCAATAATGATTTCAAGGTGCAATTCGCCCATTCCGGCAATAATTGTCTGACCTGTTTCAGCATCAATCCTAACTTTAAAAGTCGGATCTTCTTCAGCAAGTTTGTTAAGAGCCATTGATAATTTATCTTGATCAACCTTTGTTTTAGGTTCGATAGCGATAGAAATTACAGGTTCAGGGAATTCCATTGATTCTAAAATAACAGGGTTTGTTTCATCACAAAGTGTATCACCTGTTGTTGTAGATTTAAGACCTACAGCAGCAGCCAAATCACCTGCTCTTACTTCGTCAATATCATTTCTTGTATCAGCTTGCATTTGTAATAAACGGCTTATACGTTCTTTTTTCCCTGTAGTGGTGTTCATTACATAGCTTCCTGCTTTTAGAACTCCGCTATATACTCTTATAAATGTTAATCTTCCTACATAAGGGTCAGTTATAATTTTAAAAGCCAACGCTGAAAATGGTGCTTCATCGTTACTTGGTCTTAAAGCTTCTGTTCCGTCAAGATTCAGCCCTTTAATAGGTGGAATATCAACAGGTGATGGCATATAATCAATTACTGCATCAAGCAACAACTGAACGCCTTTATTTTTGAACGCTGAACCGCAGGTTACAGGTAAAATTTTGTTTGCGATTGTTGCTTTTCTGAGGGCTGATTTAATTTCTTCTGTAGAAGGTGATTCTCCTTCGAGAAATTTCATCATTAATTCGTCATCATGTTCTGAAACTGCTTCAATAAGCTGTTCTCTATATTTTGATGTAAGTTCTTTTAAATCTTCAGGTATTTCAGTTATATCAACTTCTTTTCCAAGATCGTCTTTGTAGATATAAGCTTTTTCTTCAACTAAATCAACAATACCGGTCAAATCAGTTTCACTTCCTATAGGAATTTGGATAGGAACAGCATTACCCTGAAGCCTGTCACGGATTTGGTCAACTACTCTGTAGAAATTTGCGCCTGTTCTGTCCATTTTGTTGACAAATATAAGTCTTGGAACCTGATATCTGTTTGCCTGTCTCCATACGGTTTCTGACTGTGATTGAACACCGCCTACCGCACAAAAAACAGCAACCATGCCGTCAAGTACACGTAATGAACGTTCTACCTCAACAGTAAAATCTACGTGTCCGGGGGTATCAATTATGTTAACCTGATGGTTTTTCCAGAAGCTTGTTACTGCAGCTGATTGAATGGTAATTCCACGTTCTCTTTCCTGATCCATAAAGTCAGTTACAGAAGTACCGTCATGCACTTCACCGATTTTATGGCTGCTTCCTGTATAAAAAAGAATTCTTTCTGTTGTTGTTGTTTTACCTGCATCGATATGCGCTGCGATACCAATATTTCTAAACTTATTCAGGGGTATATTCCTGCTCATGATCAATTATCCTCTTTATTTTTTTTAACTCATTATATTTATCAATTAAATTTAATTTTTCCTTCTAATATATTATTGCCTATATTTTAGGCTTGATTAAATTTAATTTGTTTCTATGCGTTTATCATTATACTAAATAGCTATAATTTAATAATAAATGCAAAAAGACTAAGGGACTTTTTGCAAAGAACCGATAGTCTTGGAAAAAATGCATCTTAGTATCTGTAATGAGCGAAAGCTTTGTTGGCTTCTGCCATTTTATGTGTATCTTCACGTTTTTTAACAGCAGCACCTTCGCCGTTAAAAGCTGAAATAATTTCTTGTGCAAGTTTTTCTTCCATTGATTTGCCGGTTTTTGCTTTAGCTGTATCGATTAACCAGGTTGATCCAAGAGCTAATCCTCTGTCAGGACGAACTTCAAGAGGAACCTGATAAGTTGAACCACCGATTCTTCTTGCTTTAACTTCAATTAACGGTGTTACGTTTTTTAAAGCTTTTTGGAAAACTTCGATTGGTTCTTCTTTTATTTTTTCTTTAACAATATCAAGAGAATTATAAAAAATTCTTTCGGCAATGCTTTTTTTGCCTCTTCTCATTAATCTGTTTATGAACCTTGCCACATCTTCACTGTTAAAAATAGGATCTGGTAAAGGTACTCTTTTTTGTGGTTTATTTCTACGTGACATTTAATTTATTAACCTCATTTTACTTAATTAACTTTTCTATCCTATTTTTTTGCTTTTGCTTTTTTTGCACCGTACTTGCTTCTACCTTGCATTCTGTTTTTAACACCGGCAGCATCAAGTGTTCCACGGATAGTATGATATCTTACACCCGGTAAATCTTTGATTCTTCCGCCACGTATAAGAACTACTGAGTGTTCCTGTAAATTATGACCAACTCCCGGAATATATGAAGTTACTTCAAATCCGTTTGTTAATCTTATTCTTGCTACTTTTCTGAGAGCTGAGTTTGGTTTTTTAGGGGTGGTTGTGTAAACCCTTGTACAAACTCCTCTTCTCTGAGGGCAGCTAGCTAATGCAGGTGATTTTGTTTTGTCGATTTGTTTTGCGCGTTCTTTGCGAACTAATTGATTAATTGTAGGCACTTATTCCTCCTTGGAATTATTTTATCTGTTTATTTTCTATTATAAAACACATATATTTAGATTTATTTTTAAACAACCATGAGCTATTGTCAACTTATCAGCTAAAATTTTTATTAAAAATAAAACAATAAAAATGGATATTGCAGTCTTAACAGCATTATTCTCTTTTTTAGTTAAAAATAACAGGGACTTTACAGGGAATTATTAAAAATTTTATCATTATTTTAATTTTTTATGCCGATGCAGTGCGACTTTTAACCCTAAATTCCCTAAAAAACTTACAGGCAATTATTTTTGAAGAACAGGGAATTTTTTGGTGAAAAACAGCTTTAAATACGAAAAATAATCTAATTTTATGTATATTATAAGAGAATTATAATTTGTATTTCTTTAGTAAGTTTAAGCCAATTTTATTAAGAGTAAATTCAAGAATGCTCCAGATAATTCTTCGATATAAAGTTAAATGTCGGCAATAAACAGCACTATATTCAATTTGTGCTTCTGATGCACGACACCGTTTAAATGATGCGGCTCCGGAACTTTGATTTAAAATCAATTTCGATTTTTCGGATTCTTTTATCAATTGAGCGGAAAGCATTCTGTACAAACCGGTTTCTATGGGCAAACTTGTGTCATACCCGAACAAAGGAGTTGTCATAATTCCGTTTCGGAAAAAATATCCTAAAACGGCGTCAATTTTCCCGGCTTTCTGGAAGGCTCTTATATTCAAAATTTTATTTTTTAAGGCTAAATCTATAAAGTTTTCATTGAACTGTGGATTTAAATAAGAATATTTAGATAAATATAAGTTATCATAAAGCTCTTTAATCCTCGGAATATCCCCGGGAGAAAAGTCTTTGTTTTCTAATAATTCATAGCCGCTTTTTTCCTGAAGCTTAAAATCTTTTTTTATCAGCCATTTAGCTTTTCCTTTTATCAAGTCTTTGTTTAAAAAATATATTTGTCTGCTCGGAATAAGCTGATAATTATTTTCCTGAAATTTATTTAAAAATTCTTTATCTGTATAGTTGTTTACAGACCTGAATATTAAAGAATGTTCGGGAAATCTTTGAATTAAAAATTCGGTTATTTTTTCTATTTGCTTATGCGAGATTGTCGGGTATAAATTGGTCGACAAAAGCCAATTATTTATATGTACAGTTTTATTTATTTTGCCGAATTTAAATACTATACCTAATAACCTGATAAGATAAGCCAATATTAATTCAATAAAAGGGTTTTTTATAGTTTTCAATTCTTCAACGGCATAAGAAATATAATGGGTATAAGGAGAACATACATAAGAGTTTTCGTATTCAGCATCATTAATGGTTATCGGAAGAATTAAGTCATCAATTTTTAAGATCATCAAAAGGGTTTTAACATTATTTATGTAATCAGAAGTACCGTTCTTTATCATTGGAAGTAAGAAGTTCTTTGCATATTGGTCGTCTTCTGAATCAGTCCAATCTAAAAAGTCTGTATCAGAAGAATCATAAAGCTTTATGTTAAAACTGTCTTGCATCATACCTCTTCAATATTAAAAACTCTCTTAACACGTTTAAGCTTTTTATCACAGGGTTTTTCAAGTTTGTCATAATTGTAATTAATTCTGATTTCAGGGGCTTTGCAATTCGATTTTTCAAAAAGTTCTTTCATTGAGTTTTGTATTAGAGTATTTAAATTATTTTTATTTTCGGAGGATGATTTTAAAAATATTTCTATTAAATCAAAATTATTTTGAATAGCCATATATTCTTCAATCTCCGGCGAAGAATAAATAACTGCCCTGCATATAAAATCCGGAAAAACAGGAATGAATTTATCTCCATCGATAGCCGGTAAGTAAAAAATATCGTCACATCTGCCTTCTATCTTTTCAATGGCAGTAAAAACGGATCCGCAAGGACAGGGTTCTTTTTTTTCTGTCAAAATATCATTAAGTCTGTACCTTATTATCGGCTGAGTGGTTCTCGAAAAATCTGTTATTATCGGAATAAATTTTCCTAAATCTTTATCAAGATATTCTTTTTGAATAACAACCATATCTTCATTAATATGCAAAGTCCCATGCCGGCATGTGGAGGCTAAAAAACCTTCCGTGCATTGATAAATTTGATGAATTTTTTGATTAAATTGTTTGGAGATATAAGTTTCGTCGAGTGAATCCAGAACTTCCGCAACTGAAATAACTTTTTCGGGGGTTATATTTAAATTATTATTTTCTTTTGCTTGAGCTAAAAGCCTAAGCATAGAGGCTGGCGCAACCAAAACCGACGGCTTAAATTCATTAAGTCTTTTTATGTGCTCTTCCGGGGGATTTAATAAGTCGAAAAACTCAAAATTTATGTTATTGCTGTTTACGGTCGTATAAACATTACTGTTTGCACGCAAGAAAAATGCAATTTTATGTTTGGAAAAAATTGAGCCGGGGAGAACTTTTGCCAGAATTGTTCCCGCCCATTTAAAACGCTCTTCGTCGCTGAGAAGAAATATTCCTCTGTTTCCCGATGTGCCTGAGGACAGCCCTACGGTAATATTATTAATTGTAGGAGAAAAATCACGCAATTTTTCCGCATTATAAGCTGTCTCAAAAGCTTCTGATTTTTTAATACCGGCTGTATTTAAGTTATCAAAATTTTCCATCATAAGAGACTTATCTATTATGGGAAAATTTTGCCAATCTGTAACCGAAAAGTTTTTAAAATATTCAGTATAAAATGGAGATTTGGGCAATATTTTTTTTAAGAAGTTTAGTACTTCTTTATTTTGCCTGTGTAAAAGTTCTTCACTGTTTTTGCACCTAAAACCGTATTTTGTTCGGAAATAATAGTATAAAATTTTTATTTTATTCAGCATCTATACCTCTTTTATCAATTATTTTTTTCAAAAATTCAGGACAATGCGAAGGCATAATATTAATATCGGGTCTTTTTTTAGAAAGTTCGTGTAATTTTTTTAACGTGTTTAAATACTCTTTTTTGCAGGAAAACGCAATATCGGCAATAGGGTGAGGCAAAATAAATTCCTTATATGATTTGCTTAACCAGCAGGCATCAGCGACTAAAAAATAAGTATTCTCACCTGTACTTATAAATAAACCCAATTGACCTTCTGAATGTCCTGAAACATCAACTGCAATAAGACTTCTGTCACCAAAAACATCAAATCCTGTTTCAAAAGGCGAATACTCTTCAGAAATATTTATTTTGTTTAACGAATCCGCAAATTTCAGCCTTGATTCGAAATCACCGGGAAGTAAGCCCGGCAAAAAACCTTTTTTCATAGCTGCCAAAGTTTTTTTGCCTTTTATTTCTTCGTAAGCGGATTTAAAGCAAAGAAATTCGGCATTGGGGAAATCTTTAACTCCGCCGATATGATCTGCGTGAAAGTGAGATAAGATTATAAGTTTAATATCGTTAGGATTGATGCCTAATTGTTTTAATTGAAAAACGGCGCTGTTTTCTTCTTTAAAATAAACAGGCGTTATTTTTGCATAAATATTAAACGGGAAATTTTTTGTTTCTGTATAAAAACGCTCAGAATATCCCGTATCAAAAAGTATTAAACCTTTTTCAGGATGCTCGATTAATACAAAAGTCGCATAAAATTTGACCGGTTTTGAACTTCCGCCTTTTATGACTATTTTTTCAGGATGAGTACAATATCCTGCGCTGAAAAAATTTACTTTAACCGGCATTATTAATTCTCCGCTCTTTAATAAGTTCTTTTATTCCCTCTGTTGTACTGAATTTAGGATTATAACCCAGCTCTTGTTTTGCCGCTGAAATATCAAGTGTTTGACTTGTACCTAAAACTCCGACTGTATAGCGAGTCAATACGGGTTCTTTCCCGAACAAAAAAGTTTTCGAAACGAATTCCGAAAAAGCTGCTATTCTGTATGCGTTATTATAAGAAAAATACTTCGGCTTAAACTCGTATCCCAATTCGGTAATAACCAGTTCTAAAAAATCATAAAGCAAAACCGGCTCACCGTCTGTAATGTTATATTTTTTTCCAAGAGTAAAGTCGGGAGAATCTTTGCAAAGAAGTAGCGCATCCACTACGTTTTCAACATAAGTTATATCAACCAAAACTTTTTTATCACCTATAACAGGAATGAAATTTTTATTATTTGCTTTAATTAATCTCGGTAGAATACTTGTATCGCCGGGACCGAATATTGCTCTGGGGCGTATGCTAATTACCGGTAATCCTTCTTGATGAGCTTTATCAATTTCCTGCTCCGCCAGCAATTTTGTTTTTGCATAAGCATTCACCGATTTATCGGGCAACGGGTCTTTTTCCGAAATATTCAGTTTATCTTTAAAATCAAAATAAATGCTCGGAGTCGAAACATGAATAAGTCTTTTTACGCTGTTTTCTTTGCACCCCTGAATAATATTCTTTGTTCCGAGGACGTTTGTATTGTAAAAATCCTTATATTTCCCCCACGGGGATGACAACGCCCCGCAATGAAATACATAATCTTGATTTTTACAAACATTGATAATTTTATCCGTATCCTGCAAAGCAGACTTTATAAAACAAATTCCTTGTTTTTCCAAATCAGCTCCGACAAGAGTGTTTCTGCCTGTTGCCGTAACTTCATAACCAAGTTGTGACAATCTTAAAGCCAGTCTTTTCCCGAGAAATCCGGTTGCGCCTGTTACAAGAATTTTCATGATTCACCGTTCCATTCAATATCCATTGTCGAAACTTCTGTGATTTTGATTTTATTTTTTAATGCAAAAAATCCTAAACCGGCTAAAATGAAGAATTGATGAACAAAAGGCAGAGGATCTGACATCTTAAAAACAATATCTTTTGAAGAGAAAAAAGTCTTAATCCAACTCAGCAATTTACTGAAAGAATTAACCGAACACAAGCCATAAGTCAGCATAGCAAGAAAAATCACAGCTTTCGCAGATTTGTCGGGAGTAATTATTTTTTCCGAATTTTCAAGAAAGGCTCGGGTTAAATTTGTTTCGTCAAACAAATGAATTCCGCTTGTTGCTCTGGGGTTACATTCAATCACATAAACTTCTTTATCAGGTGTTTCAATAAAATCAAAAGCAATTTGCCCCGTGTAATTAAGCTTTTTTGCATACACCGAAATCCAATTAAAGACTTCGGGGCATTCTATATTCTCAAATGCAATGCTTGAGCCGATTCCTGCGGTAAATGTTGTGGGATAAGCAGTATGTGCAGTTATGTTTCCGTTTTGAACAATACTGTAAGTACAGAACTGAGAACCTTCTGTAAATTCCTGAAGTATCCAAGGATTTTTTTCCGAAATATCAATATTTGGAATCTTTTCGTCAGATTCGAAAATTATTTTAATTTTTGAGGAAAATCTTGAGTAAACAGGTTTTATAACTGCCTTTTGGAATTTTGTAAACGTTAATTGCCTGTTTAGTTCTTCTTGTGAATTTATAAGCCGAGTTTCAGGGGCTTTGATTTTACAATTTTCAATGCCAGTGATAAATTGATGTTTGTTATGCAAATTTTTCAGCTTGTCGGACTTGTCAGTAAATACTTTGCAATAGTCGGATAACTCGTCAATTTTTTCAGAAATATAAAAAACTTCTTCACAAGTCGGAATTAATAAATCGATTTTTTCTCTTTGAATTATATCTATTAATGCTCGAATATAGTCGTATTTATTGAATCTCGGGCTCGGAACCATAAAATTTTTCTTAACAGTATTTGAATAAAGGCAAATATGATATTTTATACTTTCTGCAACAAATACCGTATGCCCTGCTTTTGCAAAAAGCCTTGCTAAATGCAGGGTAACGGGAGCTCTGCCGCCGGTGAGCAATATATTTTTTTTAGTATTCAAAAGCCATTGCTCCTACTGACATACCTGCAGAAGTTCCCAGAAACATTATCTTGTCGCCTCGTTTTATTCTTCCTGATTCAATAGCATCATAAAGTGCCATTGGTATTGATGCGGCGACTGTATTGCCGTGATGTCCGATTGTGTAGAGAAATTTGCCTTCCGGTATATTAAGATTTTTTTGAGTTAATTTCATTGCCATAAAACTTGCCTGATGAGGAATAACAAGTTCCATATCAGAAAGCGACAAATTCACATTTTTAAGCATATTTTCAATAAAAGCCGGTAAGATTTGTGCAGACATTTTGTAAAGTTTTTTTCCGTCCATATAGAAAAGAAAATCGTTTTTATTATTTTCAGAATATTCTCGAGAATGAAGCTTCGTTCCTCCTCCTTTAATTTCAGAGTAATGAGCGCCTTTGCTGTAAGTTTTCATGTCAGAACAAAATATTTTAGAGGTTTCGTTTTCAGGAGTTTTTTCGATTATAACAGCTGCAGCTCCGTCTCCAAAAAGGGTACAGCTTTCTTTATCATCCCAATTCAAGCCTACAGAAGTTATTTCAGAAGAAACGACAAGAACTCTGTTGTATCTTCCCGCGTCAATAAGATAAGACAGCAAATCCATTCCCGTAACAAAGCTCAAACAAGTAGAATTGATATCAAAACTCGGAATGCCCGAGTATTCTCCGCCTAATTCTTTTTGTATCAACGAGGCAGTGCAGGGAATTTCCTGCTCGCCGGTACCGCTTGCACAAACAATACAATCAATATCCTCCAAAGTTAATCCGGCAGAATCGAGAGCTTCTTTTGCCGCTAAAGCACCCATTTTTGAAGAGGTTTCATTTTCAACATAATGACGTACTAAAACTCCTGCTTTTTCAGCAGTCCAACCCTCAGGAAGATTTAGTTTTTTATCAAGGTCCTCCGCATAAATTTTTCTTTTCGGCAAGTACTTACCTATGCTTAAGATTTTTACACTTCGTGACTGCATATTTACCTCTTATCTTTTAATAGCTTTAATCATTTCTTCAGTGTTATTCTAAATCAAGTTTTATGTTTAAATTGGCATGTTTCTTATAAAGCAAAGCTTCGCCCAAAAACAGTATTGAGCGTGTGAACGGTAAATATTGAGAATTTTTTAAAAACCTTTTCCATATATTGGAAAACGTATAATACTCTTTTAGCTGTTTGCCAAATATTACAGATAGTTCTTCTCTTGTCATATTTTTCGGGTCAAAAGCACATTCGCCGTATTGATAGCTATTGTCCAGCCACCACTTGGGCGTTACCCTACCTTCTTCTAAAAGTCTGTCGTATAATTTTGTGCCCGGCATAGGTTGAAGCATTGTAAAAAAGGCTTTAGTAAAGTGGTGTTTCATGGCAAAATCAAAAGTATTGCGAATTGTTTGAGGGGTGTCGTTGTCATAACCAATGACAAATCCTGCCGTTATCATAAGGCCGTGCTTATAAACATTTTTTATGGCTTCATCATAACTTTTGAGCTTTAAATTTGCCCCTTTATTCATTTGTTTTAGTGTATCCATATCCGTTGCTTCAAAACCCATCATAATCATAGCAAAGCCAGCATCCTTCATGGCTTTTAATATTTTGTCATTTTGAGCAACGTCAATACTTACTTGGCAGTGCCACATTTTTTTAAGCGGCTTTATTTTTTCAAGCAAAAGTAATGTCGTTTCCTCATCAGTAAATAAATTATCGTCAATCAAAAATATAATTTTTTCAGGCATAGCCTTGACTTCTTCCACAAAGTCATCTATATTCTTTGTTTTGACTTTTCCGGGATACAAAACTTTCACAAAACAAAATTCACAATTATATTTGCACCCTCTGGCAAACTGGGCAATGCCAACAAAACTGTATTTCTTGCCCTTAAAATATTCAAAATTCAAATCAGGCTTTATTGGCAAAACTTCATGAGATGATTTATATATTCGTTTAATATTGCCGTTTTTAGCATCTTCAATGAACTGCGGCCATGTACCTTCGGCGTCACCAATAAAAATCGTGTCTGCATATTCCAGGCATTCCTCCGGCAAAGACGTGGGATGAGGTCCGCCAACGGCGATTATTTTATCTTTATGCTTTAAAGCAAAAGCACGAGCTTTTCTTGAAGTCATTGTTCCAACCGTCATCACTATAATGTCGGAATCAATTGTTTTGGGCAAATCTTCTACGCGCTCATCAATAAAATTTATTTTTACGTCTTTTGGAGTTAGTGCACTGATAATAGGGAAAACTAGTGTTTTGAGTGCACTGGCGTAACCCTTCTCCAAAACAGAAAAACTTATAAAAGTGATTTTCATATAATAGTACCCGCCTTCTTATCTGCTAAATATAATATCTCAAACAAAATTGCCTTAAATTACTAAATGCTCAAAGATGAAATTTTCAAAATTACAGTTGAACCAACTGCTAAAAGAATTATCGAGGCTAAAAAGTTAAATCCGAATAAAGCATAATTTTCTTTAATAGAGATGTAACCGGATTTAATAAAACGGCTCAATATTAAAGTGTATATGGTTAAAGGAATTAACATAAGAAGATAATTCAAAAAAGAAATATTAGAAAAAGCTGCAACTAACGGGCAAACCAAAAACAAAGGAAGAGCGGATATAATCAGGCTTGCGCCACATATTTTTGCGTTGAGAGAAAATAAATCATTTTTGTAAACTTGTGCTGACATTGTTTTATCTCCTATTCACTTAATCAATTAATTCTATACAGCTTTAATCCAGTCTAAATAAGCAGAATTTTCGATAAGCCTGGAAAAACATTCAATCAAATTCTTTTTGAAGTTGTTAAACATAATTAACTCCTTAATAAAATAGTTGAATGGTGAAGTATTTTATATAATTACTTTACCATTCAACTATTAACTTATCAAGTGATGAATTTATTTATCTTCAAGAAATTTCAAGGCTTCTTCATAAAACCATGTACCGTCGTTATGTGAACCCGTTTTAGAGATAAACAGCTTTGCTTTAGGGTTTAATTTTGCTAATTCATAAGACATTTTTACCGGAATAACTTCATCAGGAATATCATGTGCTATCAAAAGCGGAGAAGAAATCTTGGCAATTTTTGACTCAGTATCATATTTTTGCAGATAAATCAGATTGTCAAAGAAAGCTTTTATAAGGGTTTTACTAAACTTATCTTTGGCAAGTCTGCCGTACATATAAATACCTTCTTCTTTAACATTCGTGAAAGTGCTTTGTAACATCACAGCTTTGAAATTTTCTTTTGACGCAACTTCCGAAACAACTGCACCTCCAAGAGATAAACCCCAAAGAACAATTCGGTTATTTGAAAGTTTTTCTTTTTCATTTAAAAATTTCAATGCGGCATCGATATCATTGTATAAACCTGTTTCAGACGGTGTGCCTTCACTTTTTCCGTACCCGCGATAATCTAAAAGTAAAATCCCATAGCCTTTGTCGGAAAAGATATTTATAATCTCTTCGTAATAGGAGATATTACCACCGTTACCGTGGCAAAACAATATTGTAGGCTTGTTGTTTTTGGCTTTTACATACCATACATTTATTTTCACGTTATCAGAAGTTTTCAAGTAAATATCTTGAACTTTTAAAGCAGCTTTTGTCTGTTCTTTAATTGGTGCATAGATTAATGATGGCAATATAAAAGGCAAAACTAAATAAAAAATGCCTGTATAAAGAACAAATCGTTTTGCAATACCGTAAGTTATTTTTTTAATCATATTTATATCCTATATTTCGGAAGATATTTTTTGAAATTTTCAGGGATTAAACTTTCAATATAATTTTCAAGTTTTTCCTGATTTTTTTGATAAGTCACTCCAAGAAATATTATTATAAGCCCTGTTGCAATCAGTGCTAACGGAAATACAGCTGAGTTTTTAAAGAGGTCATATGATAAATGCCCCAGATATCCTAATATTCCTAATGATCCGAATACCATAAATATTTTTCGTTGTAATAATATACTGATAAACATCATCGATAGGTTTATTAATGCATATATGAAATAACTAAATTCTCCGTGTCCCCAAATAACAAAATTCAAACCGAACCAGAAAGCAAAAGAACCAAATAAATATAACCAAAAAGAAAAATCCCCTTTAGTTTTTTTGTCGTAAATAAAGGCAACGGCAATCATTAAGAGTCCGAAAATCAAGCTGACAATTTTTCTCTCGTCCCACGTCGGCTCTGCTGTTTTACCGAATAATAAAGGAACTATATCCATAGATAAGTACCATAATGAAAAAGCAATCGGAGCTGTTAAAAACGGGATTTTTCTGTATTTTAAATATATTAAGCCGACTACAATTGTCATAATTTCCATTAAAACCCAACTGCCGCGAATCCAAATGTGAAATCCGGAATAATTTCCCGGGTCGTTTATCGGCCAAATTCCGGTAATTTTTTCAAAAAGATAGGTTATTATCGGCACAGCAGAAACTGATGCAACGTATAAAAGACCTCCCGGCGTTTTTAATCCTCTGCCCCAAAGGTAATTACCTATTAATGTAAAAAATGCCATATAAACCAAACAAATAACAAATAAGCCGTTTTCTCCGTAAGAACCCCAAACATTTCCCATAAACCAACCCATTGATAAAATTATTAAGACAGCACCAAAATAATATAAAAAATTAGTTATATTGAATTTTGCTTTAGTTTCGGTCTCTATATTTTGCGAACTAAAAAAGGCTAAAAGCTGATCAACTTGCTCAGTTGAAATTATGCCTTCTTCTTGTGCCTTTTGAAAATCCGGTTTATTTAAATCCATGATGATTACCTCATTTATTCATCTTATCTTTTTGCATACCGCTCATAATACCATGACTGAACGTCTTTACGTTTAATTTTACGGGTGGCAGTTTTGGGGAGCTCATCCAGAGAAACTGCAACAACTGTCGGACATTTGTAAAAAGCTAAACCGGCTTTTGCAAGTTGATTTACTTCGGCGGTGATTTCTTTTTCCAGTCCTGCACGGTCGTCTTTGTATTTTTTAGCAAGCTCGTCCGAGGGGATAATTACAGAGCAGACTTCTTCTGTACCTTCTTTTGAACCGCCTTGGATTTTCACGCTCATCACACAAAGCTCTTTTACCATCGGGCTTTTTTCTAGGACAGCCTCGACTTCTTCAGGGAAGATTTTCTTTCCTCCGCCGAGAACTATCATATTCTTTATTCTGCCTGTGATGTAGAGGTATCCGTCTTTGTCGAACTCGCCTATATCTCCAGTATGGAACCAGCCTTCTTCGTCAATGACTTCTGCGGTCATTTCAGGCTTATTATAATAGCCTTTCATTAAGTTACCGCCTTTTGAGAGGATTTCTCCTTCTGCGGAAATTTTTACCATAACTGATGGGAGCGGTTTTCCTACTGAACCTATGCGGTTATATTTTGGGGTATTTGTCGTAATAGTTGGGCTTGTTTCAGTTAATCCATATCCTTGATAAATCGGCATACCTATTCTTTCAAAGAATTCGGCAACGTCAGCATCAAGAGGAGCGCCACCTGATACAAAACCTTTCATTTTTCCGCCAAAGCTGTCTATAATTTGTTTAAATATAAGTCTTCTTATACGGATTGGTAAATATTTAGCCACATTGTACATAAAATTAAATGTAGACTGTGCCTGTTTGCTTGATTTTCTTATTTCTTTTTCCACGCTGTTCTTAAGCATTTTGACAAACAACGGAACCACTATCATATAGGTTGCCTGTCTTTCCTTCATTATTTTACTAATTTCTTTCGGATTAAGACTTGTCGAATATGAAACCATTGCCCCCATGTGAAGCATTCCCATAAATCCGACATTAAGCTCTAAAAGGTGATTCAACGGCAAAATAGAGATTAATGAATCGCTGGAATCAATTTTAAATAAAGCCTCAAAGTCTTTTAACTGAGAAATTATATTCCCGAAAGTTATCATTACGCCTTTCGGGTTCCCTGTTGTTCCTGATGTATAGACAATTAAAGCTGTTTCATCAAGAGTTCTTTCTTTGCCCATGTCTCCTTCGGGACCTTTAACTTCATAAACAGTCTGATATCCCTGATCTTTTACGTCATCAATAATGTAAATTTGCTCAATAGAGTGAATTAAAGACATTATTTCTTTTGCGGTTTCCAGATAATGAGCGGAAACACAAAGAATTTTCGGCTGACAATCCGACAATATCGAGGTCAATTCGGGTATCGTAAGTTTTACATCAAGAGGTACGGTTATCGCACCTGTCTGGAAAGAAGCAAAAAGTGCAATTCCCCATTCAGGACGGGACTCGGAAAGTATTGCGATTCTGTCGCCTCTTTCGATTCCGCCGGAAATCAAGAAATTACCGAAGTTTTTCGCCTGTCGGGAAAGTTCTATGTAGCTGAGTTCTGTCCATTTGCCTTTGTCTTTAAGGGAAAGTGCTTTAACAGAGCCATTTATATCCGATTTTAACTGCATTAAGTCAAGCACGTTTTCATAATAATTTTTAGCTAAAGGCTTTTCGCGTCTTTCAAGAGAGTCCTTGATGAATTGCACTCTGTTTTTAAGCTCGTTCACTATGTCTTTATCCTCTGATTCCGGCATGTTTAAAGGTTGCCCGAACTGAATGATGATTTTTCTGAAAGTCGGAATCGGCTTGTTATAAGCCCAAGCTTCAAATCCGCCTTGAATTACAAACGGAACTACAGGCGCTTTGCTGTTTTTGTGCATATAAGCAACGCCTTTGTTGAATTTCATCAGGTTTCCGTCTTCTGTAAGTCTGCCTTCCGGGAAAATACAGACAACTTCGCCCTTTTCTATTTTGTTTATCGCCGCATCGAGCCCTTCTCTTCCTTTTCTCGGAACAATCGGGATGACGTTGAAATATTTAATAATGTGTTTAACAACCGGCAATTGGAAAGCTACAGGTCCCGTAATGTACCATACAGGTCTTTTGCAGGCTGTTTGAAGTATCAAAGTGTCGACCCAACCTGTATGATTTCCTGCGAGAATCATTTTGCCGTTTTTGACAAGATATTCTCTGCCTTCGATTTTGACGGGGAATAAAGTTCTGAATACAACACCGACTAGGCTTCTTACTGTAAAATGGCGGAATTTATTGTCCAAAAGCACGACTGCTAGGGCAACCAACAAGCTTAATAATGAAACAAACTTGAAAATTTTAAAGGGTGAAGTCGTTAATACAAGCTCGGACACGCCCCAAGTTGTTGCCAAAAAGGCAAGACTTGTCAGCGTTGACTTCACTCCGAAAATCTTGCCTCTGATTCTGTCTGGAGTTGCTTTTTGTAAAATTGTATCAATTGTTATTACCATAGAAGCGTTTGCTATGCCGATTAATACAAGCCATATCCACGCTAAATTATATGTAGTAACCATTTGAGCGGTTGCTGTTGTCAAAAATACCGCAATAAAAGAACAAGCCAAAATCGTCGAAGTTCTTGCATATTTTCCCGCATAAGCTACTACAAAAGTTCCTAAAATCATGCCAACACCAAGCATAGCTTTTAATTTGCTTAAACCAGCGATGCCAATATGGTAATAGTCTGTAGAAACAGAGGTTAATGTGTTAAAAAACGAAGCCGTAACAAGAGTCAGCAGAATTGATAAAACAATTAATCTTCGGGTGTTTTTATGTGTTTTCAGGTAATTAAAGACGAATTTTATTCCTGCGGAAATATCTGTTTTGGTCGCTACTTTTGAAGCAACGTAGGAGTTATTAAATGAAATTAGTGAAATTATAATAGCTGAAGCCAAATAAACGAATCCGTTTACCCATAAACTATTGGCTAAGCCGAATTTTGAAATGTACAATCCTGTTATAACTGCACCTAAGAGTATTGCGATTGTTGAAGTTCCTGCATTAAGAGCATTAGCAAATTGTAAATGTTCAGACTTTACTAAATTCGGTAGAGCACTTTGTTTTGCAGGAAAAAAGAAAGCTGAGCCTGATCCGATTAAAAAAGAAAAAGCATAAACCATAGTATGCAAATGAGTTGAAGATTTCCTGAAAAGCAAAATAGGAATTATAAATACAAGAACGGCTCTGAACAAATTGCTCAAGACCATTAAAGTTTTTCTGGAAAATCTATCGGATAACGCACCTGCCAGCGGGCTTAACAAAAGAGAAGGCAGGACGAAAAAGAATAATATCTTCGACATCTCCGAACCGGAATGACCGCCGAGGCTTATTACCCAAGCCATAAGGGCAATTTGAACTATCGCATCCCCGAGATAAGAAAATATTTGTCCTATCCATAATTTTAAAAATTCTTTATTTTCAAACACGGCAAGTATCTTCGACTCTTTTTTCATTTTTTTATCCTTTATATATAATTTAGTGTAAATTCTATTGATTTAAATAATTATTAATAATTTTTCAGGTTTCTATTTATTATGAAACATTGTTGTGTCTGTATATTTTTCAACTTAAAGCTAGTGTTCAGTTAAGTTAAAAGTTTAGAACAAATTTTCTTTTTTCACGTC
>JBAWVS010000053.1 GCA_037147175.1 bacterium | reverse complement strand
AGACGTGAAAAAAGAAAATTTGTTCTAAACTTTTAACTTAACTGAACACTAGACTACCGACTGCACTTGTTTCTCTACAAAATTGCTCGACTTTTTCTCTATTAAATCTGTATAGCCCTCTTTTAAGTTCTGTTGATAGTTCGATTGAGCCAAAGCTTAAACTTTTCTGTGCACTATTTTGAGTTGAGTTTATATTCATTATCCTGTTCCTTTCCAGGCTTTGCCTGATTTAATTAATACTGTATAAGACTTTTTATTAATTTCTATTTGATTAAAGTACTGTGAAAGAAAAAAATGATATTTCATTTCAAAATGTTTTTTAAATTAATGCCAAAACTACTGATATAGTTGAGAAAAATCAATTTAATATTATGTAACATAAAATATAAGATTTTTAAAAAGTATTTTTGTTTAGCATTAAACTATTTGGTAAAATATTAAAATGAGAATAAATAAACTTGAAGCACTCAAGCTTCTTGAAAATAATAATATTCTAAAACTCGGACAGCTTGCAGACACTAAAAGACAGGAATTTCATCCTGAGAGTGAGCCTGTAACTTTTGTTGTGGATAGAAATATAAATTATACAAATATATGCACCTGTAAATGCAAATTTTGTGCCTTTCATAAGGATAAAGACCAAAAAGGCTCTTATGTTCTTGATTATCAAGTTATAAAAAGGAAAATCACCGAACTTGTTTCTGTAGGAGGCACCCAATTACTACTTCAAGGCGGATTAAATCCTGATATTCCTCTTGATTATTATCTGGAACTCATAACATCACTTAGGAAAGACTTTCCTTCTTTAACTATTCATTCATTTTCCCCCTCGGAAATCTCTTTTATAGCAAAGAATAATAATTTAACTTCCAAAAAACTTCTGGAGATGTTTATTGAACGCGGTCTGTCTTCTATTCCGGGAGGCGGGGCTGAGATTTTATGCGATGAAATAAGACAAAAAATAAGCCCTAACAAAATTTCTTCTCAGGAATGGCTTGATATTATGGAAACAGCACACTGTTTAGGGCTAAAAACAACCGCAACAATGGTTTTTGGTTTTGGTGAAGATTATGAACATATAGTGGAACATCTTTTAAAAATACGGACTTTGCAAGATAAAACAGGCGGTTTTACAGCCTTTATTCCCTGGACTTTCGCCCCGTTTGAAGGATATTCTTCAGAACTTTTTAAAACTGGTTTTTCTGGCATAACAGCGAATGATTATCTAAAAATCCTTGCAGTTTCAAGACTTGTTTTAGATAATATTCCGAATATTCAAGCTTCATGGGTTACACAGGGATTAAAAATTGCACAGCTAAGTTTAAGATTTGGCGCAAATGATTTTGGTGGTACAATGCTTGAGGAAAATGTCGTTAAGGCAGCAGGTGTCTTAAACAGAGCCACCATTGATGAAATTATCGAAAATATTCAAAAAGCAGGATTTAAAGCAGCTCAAAGAAACACAAATTATGAGATTTTGAAAAATTTTAATGATAAAAAAGCTTGAAAAAGACAAAACAAAGGAATATTTAAAATGAAAAATACGGTTAACCAATCTATAATGCCGGTCACTACTAAAATTAATGCCGGTGGCCATCTTGAAATCGGCGGATGTGACGTTGTTGAATTAGCTGAAAAGTACGGTACTCCACTTTATGTATACGATGAAGAAACTTTAAGAAATAGTTGCAGGCAGTACAAAGAAGCTTTTTCTTCCTATAGTAATATTTCAATACTTTTTGCCTCTAAGGCTTTTATGACACAAGCTGTTTGTGCTATTCTCAAGGACGAAGGCTTCGGGCTGGACGTGGTTTCAGGCGGCGAAATTTATACAGCTTCAAGCGCAAACTTTCCTATGGAAAAATGCTATTTTAACGGAAATAACAAATCTTCAGAGGAGTTGGAGCTTGCTTTAGAAACAGGCATTGGAAGAATTACAGTCGATAACTTTTTCGAAATAGAGCTTCTTGACAGCATTGCCCTGTCAAAGAACCTTCAAGTCGACGTTATTTTAAGAATCACACCAGGTATCGAATGTCACACCCACGAATACATACAAACAGGACATCTTGACAGCAAATTCGGATTTGATTTAACACAGATTGATGAGGCTATAGAGCTTATAAAAGAAAGATGCCCTAATCTTAATTTAAAAGGCCTGCACGGACATATAGGCTCTCAAATCTTTGAAACAAACGTTTATGCTGATTTAGTAGAAGTTGTTGTCTCTGAATTTGCAAGAATTCGGGATAAATTTGGTATTACACTTGAAGAAATGAATTTGGGCGGTGGTCTTGGGGTTCAATACGTTTCAGAAGATGATCCTCCTTCTGTTTTTGAAATAGCAGAAGTTATTTTAACAGCTCTAAAACAAAATTTAGCGAAATATAACCTGCCTGAGCCCAAAATCGTTATTGAGCCGGGAAGAAGTATAATTTCTAACGCAGGAGTTACACTTTATACTGTAGGAAGCTCAAAACAAGTTCCTGAAGGCAAGAAATATATAGCAGTTGACGGAGGGATGGCTGATAACCCAAGACCTTCAATGTATCAAGCAAAATATAACGGGATTATCGCTAATAAAGCTAATGAAAAAGCTACAGAGACAGTGACAATAGCAGGAAGATACTGCGAATCAGGAGATGTGTTAATAAATGATGCCGTACTTCCTGAAACAGAGCCAGGTGATATTATTTGTATATTCTGTACAGGGGCTTACAATTATTCTATGGCGAGTAATTATAATCGTGTGCCGAAACCGGCAGGAATTATTGTACAAGAAGGTCAATCTGATGTTATAATAAAAAGAGAAACCTATCAGGATTTAATTTCTCTTGATGTAATTCCTGAAAGGTTAAAGGAAAGCAACTGTCATCTTGTATAACAGTTATTGAAAGAAAGTATGTCATTGCGATGAGCCAATAATAGGCAATACGGCAATCTCATAAGCTTTTATTACTTATAATTTATAAGGGGTAACACTACAAGTGTTTGAATACTTGCCGCATATTGACTATCATTCAATCATAGGGTTTGTTTCCCCCATGTTCTCTTCTTTAAGACCGGTTTGGAATTTTAATCTTTTTAAAAATATCTTTGAACTGCTCGTACTGGGCGCAGTAATATTCAAAATTTATAGATACATAACGGGAACCCACGCTGAACAGCTATTGAAAGGCATTTTAATGCTTCTTTTGGCTCTTCTTATGAGCAAATTATTTAATCTTCAAATTATAGGAAAAGTTCTCGAAAGTGTTGTAAATATTGTAATATTTTCTCTTGTAGTAATATTTCAGCCGGAATTAAGGCGTTTTCTCGGCTATATTGGGCAGCATGGTTTTTTTACAAAGACTTCCTTTGTTACAGATATTGAATCTGATGTAAAAGAAGTTATTGATCAAATTGTGAATGCGATAAAACATCTTAGCAAATCCCATACAGGGGCTTTAATTGTATTTCAGAATACTGAAGGAATGGAAAGCACTCTTGAAGTTGGAACAAAATTAAACGCAAGAATCAGTACAGAATTATTATTAACTATATTTCATCCGAATACACCTCTTCATGACGGGGCTGTAGTTATCAATGGCGACAAAATTCTCGCCTCTAGCGTCCTTCTTCCATTGACTGAAGACCCAAAACTTAGTTGGCAGTACGGAACAAGACATCGAGCCGCTATAGGAATGTCAGAAATTTCTGATGCTACCTGTTTGGTTGTTTCCGAAGAAACAGGGCATATTTCACTTGCAAATAGCGGAAAATTAATACAAATAGAAGGTCTGGACAAATTAAAGTCAGAACTTGAATTAGTTTATGGTGTTTCAGAATCAATAAAAGAAAAAGACATTTCTACAGATATTGAAAAGAAAAAATTTGGACTGCAAAATCTTTTTGGATCTGATTTTTCGTTTTCAAAATATCCGAAGTTTCTTTTCAAAAAAATCGACAGGAAGTAAAAAATCAATTCAGGGAAAAATAAAAATGGTTACACTTGGAGTAAATATAGATCATATTGCAACGATACGACAGGCAAGAGGCGGCGCGGAGCCGGATCCTGTTTCAGCGGCAGCAATAGTTGAAATTGCAGGCGGAGATGCAATAACTGTTCACCTACGGGAAGACAGGCGGCACATCAATGACAGGGATGTAAAAATTTTAAGTAATACTGTTAAAACCCGTCTTAACCTTGAAATGGCTGCAACTGAAGAAATGCAGAAAATCGCGCTGGAAATAAAACCTTACAGTGTTACTCTTGTCCCAGAAAAAAGGCAGGAATTAACAACAGAGGGAGGTCTTGATGTTATTAAACAAAAAGAATATCTTAAAGAATACTTAAAACCTCTATTGGAAGCACAAATAATTGTCAGCCTTTTTATAGACCCTGATTTGGAACAGGTAAAAGCAAGTGCTGAAACCAAAGCTCAATTCATAGAACTTCATACGGGGCAGTATGCAGAAAGCTTTGATACACTTGAAGAAGACAAGACCTTTCATGAATTGGAAAAAGCAGCTGAACTTGCACAAGAACTCGGTTTGAAAGTAAATGCAGGTCATGGATTGAACTACCAAAACACCAAAAGAATTTTATCAATTCCCGGAATGGTTGAGCTGAATATAGGGCATTCAATAGTTTCTAGAGCTGTTTTTACCGGTTTAGATCAGGCGGTCAAAGATATGAAGCATCTCCTGTTTTCTTAAAATTATTTTATAAAATGTATAATATTGCACGCAGGGCTGGTCATATCAGGAAAAATCATTATCGGAACTTTATTTTCAGTTTTATATTGAGCTGGTCTCCAATAATCTTTCACCAGAACTTCAAAATTTCCATTCTGTTTAAAATTATATTGAGAAAGAACTTCTGTTATTTTTCGGCTTGTTTGCTGAAAATCACGAACACCAATATAAAGTTTTCCATCTCTGTTGATTGAAGAAACCTTATTTATGGCAAAATTTAAAATATCCTTGTAATATTCCTGATAAGCAAGCGAAAGTGTTATATCAACCCAAAAAACAACGTCATCTTTTGTCATAATTGATAAAAAGCTTTCTATTAGTTCTTTTTGAGGATTATCAAGCACAAAACGCTGAATTTTGTGACCTTTAAATTTATTTATTAATAGATTTCCCAGATCAAACTTAAAATCATTTTCTGTTTTAACCAATGATGTTTTAAATTTGGGATAAAGTGCTTCACAATCAAGCCCGTATATTTTTTTTGCATCAGAAAGCTTTGCGATTCTTAACGGAACATTATTTTCAGAAATTTCATAATTTTTCAAATTTTCATATTCCCATATACTGACTTTTGAACAATTTCTGAAAGAACAAGCTGTTTTAAAAAGAGATAGAGCCTCTGTATAATTCTCATCAATTGTTGTTATAAAGGTTTCGACTCCTGCACCGCCGTATTTGTTGACTACATAATCAATAAGCTGTTTTCCTGCATCGTAAGCATTAGGATTTAGGATTAGCCTGTTAATTTTCCAGCGGGTTTTCTGGTTTCCGTCAGGGGTAAGGCTTATTAAGCCCAGCAATTCTTGTCCCTCTACTGCAACATAGCACTCCTGTAAAAATTTTAAATTTACCGGGAGCAGTTCATGCAGTCCGTTAAAAGGGAAATAAACAAATGTTTTTTCATTAACCCTGTCTTTGGAAATATCAGGGCTAACGTATTCTATCATTTTTCTGACTTTTGCCATGTCAGAGTACCTTAAGGGAATAATTCTTGTCATAATAAAATTTTCTTTTATTTAATTTTTAGTAATCAGATAGCATTTCATAAATATCACGGTAAGTACTTGATATTCTAATGACTGCAATGTTGTCATCATTGATTTTATAGATAATTACATATTTTTTTACGTTTAAAAATCTAACATTTTTATTTGTAAGGGTTTGGTTAATATGTCCAATTTTAGGCATTAAAGCTAAATTATCTAAGGCTTTTTCAAAATCGGACAGAAGCTCTTTAGCGGCTGTTGGATTGTCTAATGATATATATTCTTTAATTTCTGCTAAGTCCTTGTATGCTCTTTCAGTAAGAATAAGTTCCATTACTAACCTTCCTTAAGTCTTTTTATTGCTATTTTAGCATCAATTACTCTGCCGGCTGCTAAATCATCAAGACCTTCCTGGATTTCTCTGTTTAATTCTTCTATTCTGTATTTTTTAATTTCATCGCGTTCAGAAAGAAGTCTTAAAGCTTCTCTTATGACTTCACTTGCTGAATTATAAAGACCTGACGCGACTTTATCCTGAACCATTTTTTCCAGAGCAGGTGTAAGCGAAATATTCATATAAAAATCCTCCTTAGTTTTCACATGTTTCTATTATAACAAACTTTGTTATAAATACGACAAAGTTTGTTATTTGTTTTCATATTTTTAACTTTAACTTCTTTTAATCTTTGACCTGAACAATAAATTCTATTTCTACTGACGCGCCTAATGGAAGCTCATTTACGCCTACTGCGGCTCTTACATGACGACCTGATTCTCCAAAAATTTCTACAAGAAAATCAGATGCGCCGTTTATTACTTTTGGTTGGTCTGTAAAAGATTTTGCGCTGTTTACATATCCTGTAACTTTGATTATTCGCTCAATATTATCAAGGGGAACGAGCTGGTTTATTGCGGCTAATCCATTTAAAACACATAGTTTTGCGGCTTGATATCCATCTTCAACATTATGAAAAACTCCGCCAATTTCATTTGTATAAGCAAGTTTTCCGTCTTTAATAGGCAACATTCCTGAAGTCATAACAAGATTTCCCAGTCTTAATGCAGGTATATATGCGCCTATAGGTTTTGATACTTCCGGAAGCTCATAGCCGAGTTCTCTAATTTTTTCAACAATTCCCATTTGTAAAAATCCTCTTTTAGTTTTTTCAAAGTATATCACATTTTTGACACAAAATAAGTTAAAAAGATTAGTTTCGATAAATGAAATACTTTTAAAAAATCAGCTGTTTAATATGCTACTCATTTAAACGAATTAGGAGCGGAAACACCTTTTATTCAAAGGAAATATCTTAATTTAAATCAAAAGGTTTAGATCCTAAATTAAACCTTTCACAGGATAAATATAAACCTCTGTATCGATGAGAGGACTCATCAAACAAAGTACTATGCATAGTGTAGAACAAATAAAGGGGGTAATCCCCTTATAGGGATTAAAAAAATATTGTTGAGGTAAATACAGTAGGGGAGTAATTTATGCGTAGTGTTAGTTTACAAGAAAATAGAACCGTTTTAATCGTTGATGACAACTATGATCACGCTTCAGGAATCAGGGAACTTGTAAAAATCGAGAGCGATTTTGAAGTAAAAGGTATTGCAGCGACTGCTGAAATAGCCATTTCTCTTATTAAAAAATACAAACCTGACGTTGTATTAATGGACATTAACATGCCTGATATGGACGGAATTACAGCTATTCAGGAAATCAAAAAACTTGATTTAGATACCAAAGTTATTGCTTTAACAGGCTATGATGATTCAGATCTTATTTTTAGAGCAATGAAAGTCGGAGCAAGAGGATATATCTTAAAAACAATGGCTGCTTCACAATTAATCACAGCGATACAGGAAGTATCCAACGGGAAAATTTATCTTCCTTCCTCGCTTACTGCAAAATTCTTTGATCATTTTCAGGCCACCCTTAAAGAAGAGTCAAAAATTAAGACAGATGATTCAGAAAATCTTCTTTCATACCTTACACAAAGAGAAGAAGAAGTTCTTGAACTTCTTACACAGGGAATCACTTATAAAGGCGTTGCTAAACAATTATTTATCAGTGAAACAACAGTAAAAACACACGTAAATAATATATTCCAAAAATTACAGGTAAATGACAGAACACAGGCTGTACTTTATGCAATCAACCATTCCATCGGCAATAGAAGAAAAATGAAAGCAGCAGTTTAGTTAATAGGACTAATGGCTCTTTATCATCAGAATAGCATTGATTGCAAATCAATATAAGTAATTATCGGGCAAAGAAATGAAAAAAGTTTCAAAGTACAATTCAAAAACATCTATAAAAGATTTATTTAATTATATAGAACTTGATTCATATACAAGGCAAACCCTTGCTACTCTTTTCAGGTGTTTTCTTGAAACCATTATAGAAAATAGATACCCGTCAGTAATTTTTGCCAGACTAAAAAATTCACAAGGTTTTCAAGGGCTTTTAAACAGACTTAAGTACACTGAATCGAAAGTATATGCCTACTCTGATAATATAGAAGGATTTAACAGCATTGCTTCGAATCATCCGGGTCTTGAAAACGATGAGTTTCTTGTAATCATTGCCGAAAGGTTTTCTGCCTGCATATATTGGAACGAATCAAACACAGGTGTTTTGGGACTGTGCGAAGGTTTCTGCTCAATGAATCCTGAAGATACAAAATCCGTCATCGAATTTCTTCAGGAAATTGCTTACAATGAAAATGTTGAAAAAGATTTATCAAAAATCTTGCAGGATAGAAGAAATAACGAAAAATTCACAACTATTTTAAGAAAACTCATAACAAATCTTGAAAGTGGGCAAAGAGACTTAATTTGTGCAAATACCGAATTAAAAGATGTTTGCGAAAAAACAGTTCCTATCGAAAAACATTCGGCTATTGATCAATTATGCTCAACAATAGCGCATGAATTAAGAAATCCACTCGGAATGATAGGTTTGCATGCAAAAATAATTTCAAAAAACATTAAAAAGCTGAGAATAAAAGACCAAGAAGTGTTTGAAAGTCTTATGAATTCAACAAATTCTATAAGCTGCGCTTCTCAAAATTTTGAGGCACTTTTAACTGAATTAACAGATTATTCAAAACCGATGTTTCTTGAAAAAACCGAAACTGATATTAACAAAACATTATTGGAGGTTATAAACCTTGTTAAGCCTTCCTTTGAGTCAAAAAATGTAAGTCTTTCATTCGAAAACCTGCTTAATGAAAATTTTAAAGTCGCTTTTGATAAAACAAAAGTGCATCAAGCTGTTTTAAATATCGTTAAAAACGCTCTTGAAGTTTCAAAATCAGAAGACAAGGTAAAAATATTTGTTGATTACAGCAATGAAAACAATTCGATTTTAATAAAAATTTCAGATGAAGGCTCAGGAATAGCGCCTGAATTTAGAGAAAAAATCTTTACACCTTACTTTACGACTAAAAAAACCGGAACAGGTTTAGGACTTGCGCGGGCAAGAAAAATAATGGAAGCACATGGCGGAAGTTTATTAATCAGTTCAACAGACACAGAAGGAACAACCTTTGTAATGTCGCTTCCGATTGAATTAATTTATATAAGCGCTTATTAAAAAACGGGGAGGCAAAAAACTATGGATTTAATAAGTACAAGAACAATAGAATTTGCTACTTTAGGTCTTGACGGTCTTTCCGCAAGACATAAAGCCATTTCTTCAAACATTGCTAACGCCGATACTCCTGATTACAAAAGAGTAGACGTAACTTTTGAAGATCAGTTAAGTAAAATTATAAATACCGAAGACTTAAAAGAAAATCAAAGATTGATAAATTCAATGGGAATGAATAATACCATTGATAACATCTTATCAAATAATCAGCCGAAAGCTCCTTTGAGCGTAAATTATAATGAGTCTTTTATGAAAATGTCCGACTTTAATCCTCAAACGGTAGAAAGTGATGAAAATGCTCCTAATACGAACGGAAATACTGTTAACATTGAACAGGAAATGAGTTCTTTGACAAAAAACGGTATGAGCTATAATGCACTTGCAAACTTACAATCAAGGGAATTCAAAAGCCTTGCGGAAATAATCAGAGGAGGTAATGTATAAATTCTTATCCGGATTTTATACATTAATAAAATAATTGAGGAGATAACAAATGAATTTCAACGCTTTAGATATAAGTTCTTCTGCCTTAACAGCACAGAGAATAAAAATGGACACAATTGCAAGCAACATTGCAAACGTAAATACAACAAGGAATGCTGACGGAACACCCGGTGTTTACAGAAGAAAAGAAGCAGTTTTTGCCTCTGTATACGGGAATATGGTAAACGGAAAAAATAATAACGATGAATCGGAAAATTCTGATGAGACAAACTCAAATGCGGATTTAAGCGGATCTGTAAGTCAAAATTCAGGACTTAGCGCACTCAACGGAGTTAAAGTTCTTCAGGTAGGAGAAGATTTTAAAACACCGCTTAACAAAGTTTATAATCCTTCTCATCCTGATGCAGACAAAGATGGCTATGTAAATCTTCCAAACGTAAATGTAGTAAGCGAAATGGTTGATATGATTTCAGCAAGCAGAGCTTATGAAGCGAATGTTACTTCAATAAATGCTACAAAAAGCATGATTACATCTGCTATGAGAATTTAATAATCAGATAAGGGGTATATAATATGTTAGAAGCGTTATCAGGATTGCAAGGATTCAATAATTTAAATAGTATAGGGACTGGAAATATTAACAAGCTGGATAATTTTATGATTCAGAATGATGAGGTACAGGGTCCTGAAAATATTAACCCCATTAATGAGGGTATAAACAAAATAGATTTTTCTAAAATCAGTAATGATGATCTTGAGCTTAAAGCTGATCTTAAGGGGTTGGTTGAAAAAAATCAATCATTTGATGACAGCAGTCAATTTGATAAATCGGAAATAACAACAGGCGAAGTCGCAAATAAATTTTCTAACGTTCTCGGTAATTATATTAATAGTATTAACGAAAAAAACAGGGATGCGGAAAAAGCTGTTGAAACTTTTGCTTCAGGCGGAAACATAGACATGCACACCGTAATGATAGCGTCTGAAAAAGCCAATCTTTCTATGCAACTTGCTGTTCAGATGAAAAACAAAATTCTTCAGGCTTATCAGGAGATTTCCAGAATGCAAGTGTGATATATAGTTAACAAAACTTAAAAAAGATACTTCAATTACATTCTTTAGTATAATGGGTATAAACATAAAAGGATTTTTTCGGGGAGTTAGAATTGGAAACACAATTAAGTGTAATTTTAAATGATATAAAAAAATTATGGAACGGACTGGAGTTCATGCAAAAACTGGTTATCATGCTTTTGCTTGTTGCTTCAGTTTTTGCGGTTTCTTTTATAGCTATTAAATCAATGGAACCCGAATGGGGGGTTCTTTACAGTGATTTATCGGATACCGATGCAAATGCTGTTATAGAAAGCCTGAAAAAATCAGGTTATCCTTTCAAATTAAGCGATGACAGAAAAACAATTCTGGTTCCACTAAAAGCAAAAGAAGAATTAAGACTTATGGTTGCCCAAAATGACGTTATTCAAGACAGCAACCCCGGTTTTGACCTATTAAACAAAATGCAGTTTGGTGCTACTGACTTTCAGAATAAACTGACAAGGCAAAAGATTTTTCAGGATGAATTAATAAAAACAATAGAAAAAATAAGAGGAATACAAAAAGCTCGAGTTCAAATTGCAGAACCCGACAGGTCTGTATTTGCCGATAAAGACGAACAGCCTTCGGCTTCCGTTATGCTTATTCTTGAAAGTGGAACAAAACTTAAAGCTGACCAAATTAAAGCGATTAAAAACCTTGTGGCTTACGGAATACCTAGACTTACACCCGAAAAAGTTTTTGTTACAGACCAAAGCGGAGTTAATCTGGCAGAAGATTCAGACAGTGCAAACAGCTCAGGAGATGACTATAAAACGCAATTTGAAAAAGAAGCTGTAAAAAAAGTTCAAAAAGTTATTCAGAATATTGTAGGGGTCGGCAATGTTTCTGTTGAAGTAAGCGCAGATATTAATTTTGACAGAACAAAAACCACTACAGAAAAATATCTTCCTGCAACAGACAGCAACGGAGTTCCCACAGGAGTTCTTTCTGATTCAAAAGAGGAATCAGAAGTTTACGATAAAGGTCAAAAAGCAGCAGGAAACACAGATGCAGCAATTAATGCTTCCGAGCCTTCTTCCGGAAAAAATTATGAAAAAATAAGAACATCAAAAAATTATAATGTTTCCAAAGAAGTTAGTCAGGTTGTGTACGCCCCGGGTAAAGTCCAAAGAATGACTATTGCTGTCGCTCTTAATAAAATTCTTACAACAAAAGAAAAAGACGAAATCAAAAAACTTGTAATTTCGGCGAGCGGTGCTGATGAAACAAGAGGTGATATAATTACAATTACAGGAATGCAGTTTGCAATGAATCCTGACGAGCAGGGAAATCAAATGGTAAGCCAATTGGACAAAACCAATTCGCAGCAATTTTTGATACAAAGCATAGCCCCGCTGGTTGTGATTCTCGTTCTTGGTCTTGGTGCTCTTTTTGTTCTCAGCTCCCTGTTCAAGAAGCCTTTAAGCGGAGAAATCTATGATTCTGGAAGATATTATGGCGATGAAGCAATTGAGAACGAAGAACCCGGCATGATTTCAGCATCGGGAGAAGGTGTTCCAATTCTTGGAACAAGCATGGATCCTGTTCTGGAAAAAATAAAAACAGATATAAATGCCACAATTCTTTCTGATCCGGCAGAAGCGGCACGTCTACTACAGTCATTTATAAAGGATTAAAAAATATGGCTGATCATCATCACAATAATACTTTAACCATTAGCTCTATGAGCAGCACTCAAAAAGTTGCCACTCTTTTAATTGCTCTTGGACCGGCTACAGCCACAGAAGTACTAAAAAATTTGGCTGATGATGAATTAATTGAACAAATTACTCTTGATATCGCAAATCTCACTAAAATACCAACAGAAGTTATTGATGAAGTGCTTGAAGAGTTTTATTCTCTGTTTCAGGCAAGCAATTTTTTGAACCGCGGCGGTCCTGATTATGCTAAAAAACTTTTGTCAGATACTTTTGGCGATCAAAAAGCGGGTCTGCTTTTTGAAAAACTAGCTGCGAACAAGGCTGATCCTTTTCAATTTTTTAATAATGCCGATGCTGCACAACTTGCAACGTCTTTTCAAAACGAAAATCCTCAACTTATTGCTTTAATTCTGGCTTATTTAAAGCCTGATAAAGCTGCATTAGTTTTAAGCAATCTTTCTGATCAGCTTCAAGCAATGGTGGCAATAAAAATAGCTGAAATGGACAGAACAAATCCTGAGATATTGGGAGAAGTAGAAAAAATTATTGAAAGTAAGTTTTCAGCAGTTGTTTCTCAGGATTTTTCAAAAGCCGGCGGCATAGAAGCACTGGCTGATATACTTAACCGCGCGGATAGAACGGCTGAAAGAAAAATCATGGAGATTTTAGAAGTTCAGGATCTCGAAATGGCAGAAAAAATAAGAGAACTTATGTTTGTATTTGAAGATGTTACAAAGCTTGATGACAGATCAGTTCAGCGTGTACTGCGTGAAGTTGAGACAAAAGACCTTGCACTTGCGCTCAAAGGCTCTAATGAAGACCTTAAAGATAAAATATTCAGAAACATGTCAGAAAGAGCATCGGGTATGCTCAAAGATGATATGGAATACATGGGACCTGTGAGATCAAAAGAAGTTCAGGAAGCTCAAACAAAAGTTGTAGCTGTTATTAGAGCCCTTGAAGCAACAGGAGAAATAACCATATTCAGGGATGAAGCGGAGGATGACTTAATTGAGTAAGAGAATAAAAAGTTCTAATGTTCAATTAGGTGAATCTTATATAGTCGAGCATTCTTTAAAATTAACACCTGTCGGGAATTTTAATGATGATGAATTAAGTAATGAAGAATTGTCTTTGCAGGTAAAAGAAAGGGAATTCAAGCAAAAATGCGATCAAATACTTATAGACGCTCAAAGTCAGGCTAATTCCATTATTGAAGAAGCTAATAACAAAGCTGCTCAAATGCTGGAAGAATCAAAACAATACGCAGCAAAACAAAAAGAAGAGCTTGAAGTGTTAAAAAACAACACTCTTGAAGAAGCCAAACAGGAAGGAATTCTAACAGGCTTTAATGAAGGCTACCAAAAAGCTTCTGAAGAAGTTTATTCAAAGGTTGTAAATCTGGAAGCAATTGCTGACTCTGCTTTTAATCTGAAAAAAGAAATTATTTTGTCTGCGGAGCTGGAGATTTTACATCTTTCGATTGCCATTGCCGAAAAAATATTAAAGCAGCAGCTTGAAATCAAACCGGAAATGATTACTCAAATAATTAAGGCGGCAATAAACGAGCTTAAAGACAAGGAAGAAATAAAAATAATAGTTAATCCTGCCTTAAAAGAACAATTGTATAATTTTTCCGAAGAATTAAAAATGGCGATTAAAGGAATGAAAACAATAAAAATCATTGAAGATAAAACAATTCATGCAAACAGTGCAATTATAGAATCACCGGAATCCAGAATTGATGCTCGTCTTGAGACACAAATTGCTCAAATAACCGAACAGCTTATGAAAACTTTCGCAGATGAACCTGTTTTAGGAGAAGTTATAAATAAATGCACTGATTCTTCGCTCGGTTCGAAATAATAAGAAGATAATTATGATAAATCTTTCAAAATACAAAGAAACAATAGAAAAAACCACTTCCTTTAAAGAAATTGGACAGGTTACACACATTATAGGTCTTGTAATAGAAGCGGATGGCCCGCCTTCTTCTATTGGAGACCTTTGTTATATTTATCCAAAGATGAATGAACCTCCTGTATTGGCAGAAGTAGTAGGATTTAAAGAAGATAAAGTCTTGCTCATGCCTCTTGGAGAAATGGAAGGACTAAAACCAGGTTCTACAGTAATAAATTCAGGTGGCGCAATAAAAATTAAAGTTGGCTCAGAGCTTCTGGGACGGGTTTTAGATGGACTCGGAAACCCTCTTGATGAATTTGGATCATTGAAAACAAACAAAGTTCAGTCCACAAAAGCTGAAAAAATTAACCCTTTAACAAAAATAAAAGTTAGAGATTCTCTTTCAATGGGAGTGAAAGCCATTGATAGCCTAATAACCATCGGAAAAGGCCAAAGGGTGGGAATAATGGCAGGAAGCGGCGTAGGAAAAAGTACTTTGCTGGGAATGCTTGCCAGAAATTCCAAAGCGGATATGAATGTTATCGCTTTAATCGGGGAAAGAGGAAGAGAAGTAAGCGAATTCATAGAAAATTCCCTTGGAACAGAGGGTTTGAGTAAATCGGTAGTAGTAGTCGCTACTTCTGACCAGCCGTCACTTGTAAAAATAAAAGCTGCTCATGTTGCAACCAGTATTGCTGAATATTTTAGAGATAGCGGACGTGATGTTCTCTTTATGCTGGACTCCGTAACTCGTATTGCAATGGCTCAAAGAGAAGTAGGGCTAGCAATAGGAGAACCTCCTGCCACAAGAGGATATACTCCTTCAGTATTTGCACTTATGCCAAAACTTCTTGAACGTAGCGGCAATAGCGACAAAGGTACAATGACAGGGCTTTATACAGTTCTTGTTGAGGGGGATGACTTTAATGAACCTGTTTCTGATACAGTAAGGGGCATTTTGGACGGGCATATTTTGTTATCAAGACAACTGGCGCAAAAAAACCATTTCCCTGCAATAGATGTACTGGGAAGCATAAGCAGGGTAATGATAGATGTAACATCAAAAGAACAAATAGAATCAGCAGGAAAAATCAGGAATCTTCTCGCAACCTACGAAAAAAACGTTGATTTGATTAATATAGGCGCTTATATAAAGGGTACTGATGCTAAAATAGACAGAGCAATAAAATTGAACGAGGAAATTAATAATTTTCTCAAGCAATCCATAAAAGAAAAAATTGATTTTACCGAAACAGTAAACAAGCTTATAGAACTCTCCAACAAACTTTAGAAAATATTTGGATTAGTTCCAAATATTAATTATTAAAAATTTTAATTGTTTTAAATCAAAACAAAATTTATAATAATTAATAGGAAAAATATTTTTATAGAATTGATTTATAAAACAGTTATGAGGTTACAATGAGTTTAAATAAAAAGTTAATTTTATTTTGTTTATCGGCAGCACTTTCTCCATTAATCATTTATTCCTTTTCAAAAAGTTATCATCTTAATTTTTTAATCGATTGGAGCATATTTTCTTTATTGTTTTTCACAATAACAGGGATTTTTATTTCTAAAACATCTACTAATCCTTTAAACTCTTTGTTTTTTGTTCTGGAAAAAATGAAGGAAGGCGATTTTAGTTATTCCGGTAAAAATGAATCTGATTTAAATAATGAAAAAAACGATATCAACTTAAATTTTGATAAACATATTTCGAGTGTCGCAATGAAAGTCAGGAATCTTGTATTTCAACTTGAAAAGGATCTTGAAATTTTGTATAAATCAGGTAAAAAACTCGGAGAAATAACCAAAAATTCAACCAATATAGCCGAAGAAGTTGCTAAAACCACTGAACAGCTTGCAATAGGGGCAAATAATCAGGTAAATGATATAATAACTTGTTCAGAAAATATCAATGAAATTTCTAATACCTCGCAACAAGTAAATAATCAGGTTAAACAAATTGGCAAAATAGCCGATGATTTTTTAAACATTGCACTGCAAGGTAAACAAGACATTGATTCAACTCTTATTATGATAAATGAAATCAAAGATGCTAGCAAACTTGCAGCAGAGCAAATCTCTTATCTCGGGCAACTTGGCAGTGAAATTGGTGAAATAGTTGAATTAATCACTAATATAACAAAACAAACAAATCTTTTGGCGCTAAACGCCTCTATAGAAGCAGCTAGAGCAGGTGCGGAAGGAAAAGGCTTTGCTGTCGTAGCTAATGAAGTTAAAAAACTTGCCGAACAATCAGCAAGTTCTACTCATCAAATACGTGAAATTGTAATAAAAGTTCAAACAGAATCCAAAAAATCTGTAGATACAACTTTAAACAATCTGGACAAAGTTGAAAACGGAGTTAAAGCGTTCAATCTTATAAAAGAAAACTTCGACAAAATATATGAACAATCAAAAATTATTGATACAGAATCAGATAAAATTAATTCTTCAATCAGCGAACTTGTAGAAAAAAACGAAGCTATGAACCTTGCCATATCAAGCGTGGCAGCGGTTGCTGAAACTAATGCCGCGGCTGCACAGGAAATATCAGCCTCTACTCAAGAACATTCAGCAGGCACACACGAACTTGAAAAACATGCCCATTCTCTTTTAATTATGGCGAGGACATTAAATGTTTCCTGCTCTGTTTTTAAGACTGATGACAAACCTGTAATCTTCTTCTGGAGCGAAAAATTCTTTACAGGTGTTACTGAAATAGATTATCAGCATTTTAAAATCGTTAATTACGTTAATAGTCTTTATCAGTTATATCTGAAAAACAAAAAACATCCTGAATTAGGTAAAACATTAAAAGAACTCGCTAACTTTACAATAGGTCATTTTGGCTACGAAGAAAAGCTTTTTGCCAAGTTTAATTACCCTGATGTAAAACAGCACAAAAAAGAACACGAAAATTTACTGGGAAACATCACCAAGTTTCTGAATGCGTATGAAAAACATGATGCAGAAATAGATGATTCTCTTATTAACTTTCTGACCGACTGGTTAAATCATCACATACTGGAAGTAGACATGAAATATGCTCCGTTTTTTAAAGCCAACGGGGTAGATTAACCAGAGTTATTTTCAAAGCGTTTACGCCTTCAATCCCTTATAAATAGGCTATATCAGATTAAATAAAATAAATGCTTGAAAATAAAAATTTTGTATTCTATAATTAACTTGCAAATATGGGGTTGTAGCTCAGTTTGGTTAGAGTGCCTGCCTGTCACGCAGGAGGTCGCGGGTTCGAGCCCCGTCAACCCCGTTTTCTTTTTTAATTACCTGCTTCATTTGAAGGCAGGTTTTTTAGTTTATTAAAGGTTTATTAATATTTTTTGATTTAGTAGCATTTTTTTATTATTTTTGCATGGAGAATAGTTATAAAATCTTTTTCTTCTTCTGTCAAATGCCCTCTTTTTACTTCTGTCATTTACTTTGCTCCTTTCGTTATTTAACGATTGTAACAAAGTGTTACGATTTCAATGCGAATTTAGCAATTATTTTTATTCACATGCTTTATATAATTGATTGGTATTCAATTTAAGATGAAAGGAAAAAATATGCAACAAAGTAATGTTAAAATTGGTTTTGGTACTAGACTTATAGTTAATACAGGAGTTACGCAGCATAAGTTAAAGTCTTGTTGTCATTGAATTTTATA
>JBAWVS010000052.1 GCA_037147175.1 bacterium | reverse complement strand
AAAGTCAGGATTCTTTATTTTTAATATTTTAAATTACTTTGCGTAACTCCTGTTTAGATATAAGAGATTACAAAACAGAGATACAAATTGCAACTATTATTTAATCCAAAGATTAAACAAGTTAATAATTTTATAGGCTCTAAGGCAAATTCCAACCGTATAGGTTTTTGCGGGCAAAAAGATTCTTTTCAGAAAACAAGTGATCCTCCTGTTGATTTTGAAGAAGAATCTATATCATATGCAAACTTCTTATTAAAAGGAGGAGCTTTAAGATTAGATCCTCTTTGGAAATTACAAGAAAAAGATGCTAATAATATAAAACTAAAAGAACTTGCCCGAGAATATAAAAAAACTTTATCAATAGAAGATAAAAAAACTCTTTTAAAACACGAAGAAAAAATATTATGGCAAGAGCTTGAAAAACCAGAAATCGGTTATTTTAGAAATATCGGGAACCTTCGCAAAAAAAAAGGTGTTGAACTTCCTGTTGTTAAAATAAGCGCATTAAACGGACTTAATAGAATGCTTCAGGCATACTCTGCTTTAGACATAAAATGGGAAAATAATGAAGAAAAATTAAAAATTCTGAAAAATGTAATGAAAAATACTCCCGATGATTCAGCTTATTCTTTTATAATAAAAAATCAGTGTATAATCATAGCCAGCTTTATAGCACCTGCTAAAGAAAAGTTTGCAGAATTTCTGGAAGATGTTTGTCAAAATGATACAAATGATAAAATTAGAAATCTTACTAAAGAACTGCTTGATTTTAATAAATATGACGAAGCTAAATTGATTAACACACTCAAAAATAATCAGGAAAATAATGATAGAAAAAAATCAGCAATAAAAGCTCTCGGATTAAAAAAATCAGGGCAATTAATAAAGATTTTGCCTGAAATAATTCAAAACAAAAAAACCGCTAAAAGTATAAAAACCGTCGCAATATGGGCAGCCGGCAGATGCCAAAGTCCTGAAATTTTTAAAGTGTTATATAAAATAGCCAATAACAAAAACCGGAATCTTGAAGATAGAGAGATGGCACTGCATTCTCTGTCTATGTATATCAAGAAAAACAAAGAGCAGGTGCTGCAAACCCGCAGAAATATTATTGCCGAAAAGTCTGAACTTAGCGAACTTGCTCAAATTTTGCTTGATAAAACAGAAAACAAGTTTAATGCGCAAGACTACGAATTAAATAATTTAAAGATGAGCAAAGAAGACAAAGCAAAATATATTGAAGCAAAAAACAAATACATTCAAACACAGGAAAAGTTGAATCCTCAGCAAAAAAATTGGGTTGACAGGGCGCTGCTGCCTTTGGGAAAAGTTGTTAAAAACATTGTAGAGAATGGATCAAAAACTTATATTATGAAAGATACAGCTACATTTATATTTCCTAAAAATGCAGGACAGAGAGATTTTTATTCAGCTATTGAGCTTGGTGGAGAATTTATGGATTCAAACATGGCTATTAGTACTGTTATTTTTAATGAAGCTCAACTTAACAGAAAAGACAAGCATAATACTCTGGCGCATGAATTTAATCATAATTTTACAGATGATATTTTAGACCAGAATGATAAAAAAGTGTTAGCTGATCTATATAAACAAGCTAAAGATACGGATAAATGTCTTGATTATTATGCGGCGCTTGATGAATGGGAATATTTTGCGCAGGGGTATGAAGCTTTTTGCAGCGTTTACAAGCCTCATGTTTCAATGATTTATAACGATGATTATTTACAGGGCGGTGGAAGCCATACGAGATTCACACTAAAAAGAAAAGACCCTGCTCTTTACAAATTTATTGAGCACTGTATAAAGAAGTACAATAATTAAAATTTGACAGGAGAAATAAATAATTTTAACTTATTAGTATGTTTAAAAATTTATATAACGAAATAGATTTCTTTTTCAGGCGAAATATAAAATTAAAAAGGAAATACACAGGCAAAAACGAGCCTAAAGAAAATCTTTTTAATGATTTTTCCGATGAAAAAATACAAACTGCCAAAGAAAAAGAGAAAATTTATCTGGAAAAATACCATCTTCAGGAATTTAAAAACAATTCCACACGCAGAAATTATCTCGATAATCTTGCGGTCATAGAATTATTGGAAAGTTGTTTTTTAACTCTTGAAGAGCTTTCAAAAAACAATAAAAATATTATAAAAATTCTTGATATTGGTTCAAAAAACTGGTTTTATGTTTCAGGTGAGTGGAGTTTTTTTAAATATAACAACCGGAAAAAGGAAATATTTATCACAGGAATAGAACTGGATGCTTTCAGGGTTTATTCAAATTTTCATACACGCTGTGATTATGCGCATTTTTATATAAAAAATCTCCAAAACACCCGATATATCGCTAAAGATTTTTTGCAGCATAAAGATAAATATGACTATATAATATGGTTTTTCCCTTTTGTAACGGAATTTCCTCTTCAGGAGTGGGGTTTGCCTTTAAGTAAATTCAAACCGACCGAAATGCTCAGGCATGCTTATGATTCTTTAAACTACGGCGGAAAAATTCTTATAGTCAATCAGGATGAAAAAGAATATGCTGTACAAGAAAATTTACTGAAAAATCTAAAATTTAATTATGAAAAAAAGGTGATTTTAAAAACAGTTTCCTTGAATACGAACACAAAAGATGTGTTACAATTGTCTTTAAACCTTAAGGAGAATAAAATGGCTAATTTAAAAGCAAAATTTTATAAATATCACAGAGCACTCGGAATTGTATTTTCTTTACCGTTGGCTCTATGTGCAGTAACAGCAATGGGCATGACAATAGCAAAAGAATTTTTGCACAACAAGCCTTTAGCCCATTTTTTCTTTAGTTTGCACACAATGAGCATTTTTGGAAGCGATGAAATTGAAAATATTTATTCGGTTATTGTAGGGATAAGCACCTTGGGGCTTATTTTTACAGGTTTAATGTGTTTAGCTCCCTTTAAAAAAAAGAATGTTGACAAAAAATTATAAAAAAATTGTTTAGTGTTTTTGGCATATAATATAAAAAACAAGAATTTTAAACCTTTAATGTATTTTTAGCCAAAACCTAAATTAATTTAAATAACTTAAGGCATAAACTTAGATAAAGGTTCTTTTACATTCAAGGATTGTGAAAGAACTTTTTAATTTAATAAGAAACAACAAGAAAGAGATCATGAATGTTAAAACTAAAATTTGAAGAACTTAATCTATCCCAAGAAATACTTGATGCAGTTAAGGATATGGGTTTTGAGGAAGCATCACCTATTCAGGCAGAAGCCATTCCTTTAATAATGGACGGGAAAGATATAATAGGTCAGGCACAAACAGGCACAGGAAAAACTGCCGCTTTTGCGATTCCGATAATAGAAAAAATTGATGCTTCAAGCAAAGAGCTTCAGGCCGTGATTTTATGTCCTACAAGAGAGCTTGTAATTCAGGTGTCCGAAGAATTTCGCAAACTTATGAAATACAAGGAAAATTTGTCAGTAGTTCCTATATATGGCGGTCAGCCTATAGAAAGACAGCTCGGCTCTTTAAGAAAAGGTGTTCAGATAGTTATCGGAACACCGGGCAGAACGATGGACCACATGAGAAGGGGTTCAATAAAAATGAAATCCGTCAAAATCATAGTTCTTGATGAAGCGGATGAAATGCTTGATATGGGCTTTAGAGATGATATGGAAGTTATTCTTAAAGATACTCCCGAAGAAAGACAGACTGTACTGTTTTCTGCTACGATGGCTCAGGATATTATAGGGCTTACAAAACAGTATCAAAAAGACTCTGTTATCGTTAATGTAACTCACAAAAAATTAAGTGCGCCAAAAATTCAGCAAATTTACTTTGAAGTGCAGGACAAAAATAAACCCGAAGTGCTTTCTCGTTTGCTTGATATTCATAATGTTAAACTGGCTCTCGTTTTTTGTAATACAAAAAGCCAGGTTGACCAGCTTGTAGAAATTTTAAAGACAAGAGGATATTTTGCAGATGCTCTTCACGGTGATATGAGCCAAAATTACCGTGACAGAGTAATGAACGGATTCAGAAACGGAACAGTTGAAATACTTGTTGCAACCGATGTTGCCGGCAGGGGAATAGACGTAAACAATGTAGAAGCAGTCTTTAATTATGATTTACCCAGAGATGATGAAGATTATACCCACAGAATAGGTAGAACAGCACGCGCAGGAAAATCAGGAACAGCTTTTACCTTTGTTACAGGCAAGCAGATTTATAATTTAAAAAGAATCGAAAGAGCAAACGGAGTCCAGATTATAAGACAATCTGTTCCGACAATAGACGAAATTGAAACCACAAGAATAAATTCTTATGCTGAAAAAATCGGCAAAATCCTTGAGGATGGTCATTTAAGCAAATATATCAATCAGGTTGAACAAATAATGGGAGAAGATTATACTTCTCTTGATATTGCAGCAGCGTTGCTTAAAATAACAATGGACAGAGAAAACGAAAGTTTTGACCGTACTGTTAATTTTGAAGAGCCTGTAAGAGAAGCCAGACCTACTCAAAACAGATTTCCTGATAAAAAATTCGGAAATAAATATATTATAAAAGATAAATTCAGAAGAAATAACGGCGAAAACAGGCCTTTTGGACAATCAAGAAATAACGGCGACGATTCTTCCAGAGAAGCCAGACCTCCTAGAGAAGGCTACGGCAGACCTAATAATGACAGAAAACCCGAAGGAGAATTTAAACCTTACAGATCAGCAGAAAAAACCAGAGATAATTCTTCCGGAGGCAGCAGACCTCCTAGAGAAGGCTACAGCAGACCCAACAATGACAGAAAACCTGAAGGCGAATTCAAACCATACAGGTCAGCGGAAAAGACCAGAGATAATTCTTCCGGAGAAGCCAGACCTTCCAGAGAAGGCTACGGCAAACCCAATAATGACAGAAAACCCGAAGGCGAATTTAAACCTTTTAAACCGTCAGCTAAAAAGAAAACTGATTCTTCAAACAAAGAAGGCAAATTCTTCGATAAAAAATTCAGTAAACCAAAAAGCGGAGACAAAAAACCCGCCAGAAAATTTGATAAAAATAAATAAATTAAGAAATAAAAAAGGAGCCGCGGCTCCTTTTTTATTTGATTTCTGATACAGTTATTTTTTTACCGTCCCAACTATAATTCAGGCTTTTAATTTCTCTGCAGGATTTAATTAAATTGGGTTTAAAAACCCCGAAACATTCGCCTGTTTTATTGCGAACACTATTATATACCACTCCGTCCGAGTTATTTTCCTTTAATCTAACCCCGAAAGCTTGTGAATCTGTATAATCATCAGGTGAGTAAATATAAGGCAAATTTAAATTTCGAATATCATTAAAATTACCGTTTAAATTGCCAAATAAAACACGTTGTTGACTCTCACAGGATTTTTCGTTTGTAGAAATAAAAAACAGGCTTTTATGGTATTTTGTTTCTTCTATAGCAGTTATTAAATCTTTTGCAGCATAAAATATTCCAAAACTACCGTTACTAAACCGGCTTTTTGCTCTGTAAGCAAAAGGGGCTTCTATCAAAGAGCTGTTTTCACAAAAAACTTTCTGTTCGGTCGGAATAAATGCCGTTTCGCCTCTTTGTTCTCTTAAGCGACTACTCGTGAGAGATTCAATAAAATTAAGCGCATCTAATTTATTATCATCAATAATTCTTTCATACAAATTAATGCTCGGTCTTCGGGTTGTAACTATGCGGTAATAATCTGAAGCTATTTCACAAAATTTATCGCTACCAGCCTCTTTGTGCATCCAAATAATTCCTTATTTCCGCTAAATCAACCACATTTCCCCCGAGCATTACGTCCAGAGCCGACTTTCCGTTAAATGCTTTATTAGATTTTTTAATCCACCCGTCAGACTGTTTTTCATCAGGAAAAAGTATCTGTAATGCTTTATAAATGCCTACTATATAAGAAATTCTCTCTAAAGTGTCTTTATGTAATATCCCTTTTTTATTTTTTTTATAATTATAAAAAGTTGATTCTGTTTGAATTCCAAATAATATCATTTGCTCTTTATCTTTTAATTGCCATAATGTGCAAATATTAAAAAAAGCTTCCAGAGCCGTGGTATTGATTTCGCTTTTTAAAGTTTGTTTTTGTTGTTTTATTACAGGCATAATTTTTTACTCCAAATTTAGACCTTTATGTTTTACATATTACTCCAAATTTGGAGTAATATCAACCCTTAATTTTTTATAATCCTTATGATTAAAGAATTTCAGTATTTATTACTAAACATCTGCTTAATTTAAAGTGTTATAAAAAAATCAATAATGTAAAAGATATAACATGCCGGATTAGAAATAAAATAAATGAAAATTCCTAAAAATAACGAAAAAAATAATTTCTGGTATAAGGATTCGATAATTTATGAAGTTCATGTTCGGGCTTTTAAAGACAACAACAAAGACGGGATAGGCGATTTTAAAGGCTTAACGGAAAAACTGGATTATTTAAAAGATTTAGGAATCAATACTATATGGCTTTTGCCCTTTTTTGTTTCTCCTTTAAAAGATGATGGCTATGATATAGAGGATTATTACAATATAAACAAAGACTACGGAACTTTAAGCGATTTTAAAAATTTTATAAAAGAATGCAAAAAAAGAAGCATAAAAATTATCATAGAACTTGTTGTAAACCACGTTTCCGACCGGCATCACTGGTTTAGGGATGCTGTTAAAAAAGGAGAGAAAAGCAAATTCTGGAATTATTTTATTTGGAGCGATAATCAGGAAAAATTTAAAGAAACCAGAATTATATTCAGCGATACAGAAAACTCTAACTGGGCATGGAAACCTGATGTGAAAAAATTTTACTGGCACAGGTTTTTTTCATGCCAGCCTGATTTGAATCTTAATAATCCTGAGGTCGTAAAAGAAATAAATAAAATAATTAAATACTGGGCAGAAATCGGTGTTGACGGCTTCAGGCTTGATGCAATTCCTTATCTTTGCGTTAAAGAAGCAACAACCAATGAAAACTTGCCTGAAACGCACAAGGTTATAAAAATTTGGCGAAAAGTGCTGGATGATAATTTCAAAAACAAAATTTTTCTCGCAGAAGCGAATCAATTGCCTCAAAATATTGTTAAATACTTTGGTAATGGAGATGAATGCCATCTTGCATATAACTTTCCATTAATGCCGCAAATTTTTATTGCTTTGAAAAAAGAATCCGGAGAACCTATCGTTGAAGTCATGGAAAAACTTCCTCAAATACCTTATTCCTGCCAGTGGGCATTGTTTTTAAGAAATCATGATGAATTGACACTTGAAATGGTGACAGCTGAAGAAAGAAACTATATGTATGAGCAATATGCCAAAGACCCTCGAATGAAATTAAATTTGGGAATCAGAAAAAGGCTTGCGCCTCTTCTTGAAAACGACAGAAGCTCTTTAGAGGTATTAAACTCCATTTTGTTTTCGTTTCCGGGCTCTCCTGTTATCTATTACGGCGATGAAATAGGAATGGGCGACAATATTTATTTAAACGACAGAAACGGGGTCAGAACACCAATGCAATGGACTCCTGACAAAAACGCAGGATTTTCCGAAACTTCCCCGCAACTATTGTATTTACCGCTGATAATCGATATTGTTTACGGTTATCAATCAGTTAATGTTGAAAGCCAAAATATTCAACCTAATTCCCTTTTAGCTTTTATGAAAAAAATCATCAGCGTAAGAAAAAAATATAAGGTTTTTGGAAGAGGATCTTTAGAATTTTTAAAACCTGAAAATATCGGGGTTTTGGCTTATATAAGAAGTTATGAAGAGCAAAATGTACTTTGCGTTGCAAATTTATCGAGAACCGCGGAATTTGTTGAGCTTAATCTGAGCAAACATGCAGGTAAATTTCTTTTGGAACTTTTTACAGGAAAAATTTTCCCTGAAATTAAGGACAACAGTTATATTTTAACTATGCGGCCACATTCTTTTTTCTGGTTTGAAATAAAATAATTTATTTAACAAATTTGTCTAACGCTGTTCCAAGTTCTGTTAAGCTTTTGCTGTTAGTTGCAGTGCTAAATAATCCTGAAAGTGCGTCATTTTTTTCTGTCTGTTTTAATTTAGAATTATCTTCAATAGTTGTTACAGCAGCAGCAAGTTTGTTAAAAACTTTTCCTTTATCAGAATTACTGGAGCTGGTATCTTCCAATATTTTTTTTGTAGAATCTAAAAAGCCTTTTGCTGATTTATCATCTGATATTGAGCCAAGTGTATTTACAAATTTTTCAACACTGAGTCCTTTATCTGCAACATCGCTTGCTGTAGAAAATATATCTTGAAAGTTTTTTGAATTAAGAGTATCAACTGATTTCATGAATTTAACAAAATCTTGAGGTTTGGAAGCAAACTGTTTTGCAATTTCGCGCAATCCGTCAGCCCCTTTAGTGTTTCCCGCTGCTTTTAATTCTTTATCAACAGCACTTAATTTGGTTGCAAAATTTGATATCGCTGCTGAATCTGTTTGATTAACAAGAGTTCCGGAATAATTATCTACAATAGGATTATCACTGCCAAGCATGCTCTTTGTTACATCACTTACAGCATTTTTACTGCTCTGGTTAAAAAGTTTATTTAATATTAAACCCTTTGACGTTGTATCTACTAATCCGGCAATATCCAAACTTATACTCCTTTATGCAATTGACGAAAATCCATTTTACGCGAATTACATAAAGTTTAACATTGATATTTTACAGGTTTACTCTTTTATTTGTTGAGTATTTTTTTATTTTCATTAATCATGGGTAAATTTGTTGAACCAGCCTTAATTTCTTCAATAGTTTATATTTTAATTTATGCTTAATGTATTTTAATAATACAATTTAAAAAACTAAACAAAAGTCGGTAGAAAATTTTTTCTGTCAGTTTATAATTTTGTATGCTGAGGAGGTCTCAGGATCATAAGATCTCCTCAGTTTTATGTTTTAAGGTATAATAGTTACTAATTAAAACTATTGCTTGAGATTTTACAAATGTCGAATAAAAAACAAAATCTTCAAAAAGTTGAAAAAACAAATAAACTTAATATAAAAATTAAAAGTCTTGATATTGATAAAGCGGAATATCAAGAAATAGTCTTATCTAATTCCAATTTCCCTGACAGGGATTATTATAAACAAAATTATTATGACTAAGCAAAAATTATTTCACAAAAAAAGTTTCTGCAAACAACGGGAACTTTTTTAAGGCATTTTTGGATTGGATTTTATTTATTAAAAACGGATTCCAAGTTTCTTCTTACTGCCTCTGTGCGGATTTCTCCAATTGAAGCATGCGGATAGCCAAAAAGATTTTGTGAATGTTTTCTTGTAATTTTCGCCACTCTGGCTTTTCTTTGCTCAACATAAGATGTTGAAGATTTTTCTTTAATGATTGTAGTGTTCATGATCATCTCTCTTCTTTTGTAAACAAAGTGCCCTGTATAGACCACTTTAGAACTAATATAATAGAAAAAAGAATTATTGCAATAGAGAAACTTCTTGATTTCTGTATCATGCCGGAAATCAGAGAACAGATAAATCGTTGCCTTTATATTCAATAAACTAAATTTTATCAAGAAATATCTTGAAAGATTAAAACACTATTTTTATACTTAACAATAATAAGAAAAACTATGATGTAAAATTTATGAGCAAACCGTTAAAAAAATTTGCCTTCAGTTAATCATAGTGCCCTTCTGTGAGCATATAGTAACTTTATAGCAATATCCTGATTTTTCTTTTTGTTAAAAGAATGTCAGGATATTGTATTTTTATGAAATTTTTCTACTTTGCGTAACTCCTGTATAAAATTCAAACTTTAAGAAAATTTATGAATCGAAGAAGTGTTATGGATGTAGGCTTTACAGGTTTTTGGCTTAGCAGTTATTAAGTTTTGTTAATCAAATAGCTATTTTTTATATACTAAATAGCAATTTTTTCAATACGGGTGTTTTTATATATGTACAAGGACAAAACAAAACAAACACAACACACTACCTCAAATAAAAGCTTAAATTTCAATAAATAAAACCTTTACCTACTACACCTACCTTTCCCTTTCCCTTTCCCTTCCTTACCTACAAAACAAGGATTAAGACAGCCTCAAAACTGTCTATTTTTTTTGCAAAAAATTACTTTAATATAAATTAGTGTTCTTTAGAGTATTTTCTTTTGTCATGCTGAGTGAAACGAAGCATCTGTCTATTTGAGAATCAAGTCTATAAACCTATAACTTTTATGAGTTCTGCTTTTTAGTAAAATCAGGCTTTGCCTCAGAATGACATCTTTATTTTTTATAGATTGCTTCGCTATGCTCGCAATGACGATTTTGGCGATTTGGTAATTTGAGTTATAAGCTTTTTAAGCTGTTGCCGGCATCATTCTGTCAAAATTTCTGTACTGTATTGCTTCTGCAATATGAGCCTGAGTAATATTTTCGCTTTCCTTTAAGTCTGCAATAGTTCTGGAAAGTTTTAAAATCCTGTCATAGGCTCTCCCTGAAAGATTAAACTTTGAAATAGCCATCCTCAAAAGGTTTTCGCCATTAGAATCAAGTTGGCAATATTTTTTTATATGCTTTGGAGAGATTTGAGAATTTGAGACAAGACCCTCGTCTTTAAACCTTTCAACTTGAATTTTTCTTGCATTCACAACTCTTTGCCTTATTGTTTTTGAACTTTCAGAATCGTTATTTTTGTTTAAAAGCTCTTCTTCTGAAAGCCTTGATACTTCTATCTGAAGATCAATCCTGTCAAGAATCGGGCCAGAAAGCCTTGCCCAGTATTTTTTTGCCTGAAAATCAGAACATGTACATGGTTTTAGTTTGTCTCCAAAATACCCGCAAGGGCAGGGATTCATTGCCGCAAGAAGTATAAAATCAGCAGGGTATTTAACACTTATCATTGCCCTGCTTATTGTAACTTCGCCATCTTCGAGAGGTTGTCTTAGAATTTCCAGAACTTGTCTCGGAAATTCTACTACTTCATCCATAAAAAGTACGCCTCTATGAGCCAGACTGATTTCTCCCGGTTTTGGATTTGTTCCGCCCCCTACAATTCCTGCATAAGAAGCAGAATGATGCGGTGATCTAAAAGGTCTGGAGGTAACTAAAGGCTGATCTTTTTCAAGAAGCCCGCTAACACTGTAAATTTTAGTAAGTTCCATAGCTTCTGAGAGTTCCAGAGGAGGTAAAATGCCTGCAAAACATTTAGCAAGAAGCGTTTTGCCTGCACCCGGGGAACCTGACATAAGTATATTGTGTCCGCCGGCTGCCGCAATTTCTAAAGCTCTTTTTGCTTTTTCCTGCCCTTTTACATCCTTAAAATCAAACTTTATTTCTTCCTGCGCTGTTTTATCGAGTATTTCTTTAATATCAATTTTGTACGGCTGAATTCTGAATTCCGAAATAGCAGGAGGATTAAGAAATTTAAACACATCCTGAAGATTATTCACCGGATAAACTTCAATTCCGTCAACAAGAGCCGCTTCTTTTGCATTTTTTTCAGGCACTACTATTTTTTTTATGCCTGCTTTTTTCAAACCCAGAGTGATCGGCAAAACTCCGTTAACCGTTCTTAAGCTTCCATCAAGGGATAATTCTCCAAGAAATCCGACATTTTCGAGAGATTCAAATTTAATATCACCGTTAGCAGCCAGAACACCTACAGCCATAGGCAGATCAAAGCCGGAACCTTCTTTTCTGATGTCTGCCGGTGCAAGATTTATAACTATTTTTCTTGAAGGGAAATCATAACCCGAATTTTTTATAGCGGAGCGAATTCTTTCTTTTGCCTCTGAAACCGCCATATCAGGTAATCCCACGATGGTAAGTCCCGGAATTGTTGAGCAGATATCAACTTCAACAGTGATTTTATACCCTTCTATCCCTATTAGCGCTCCGGTTATTACATTTGCTATCATTTTGTTTCTCTCACTTTACTTTATTAAATATCATTCCTGAATTTTACTGTCATTGCGAGGCAGCAAAGCTGCTTTTTAACTACTCAATTCTTCCACAAACCCATAACCCCCTGTCATTGCGAGGAGAGGCTAAAGCCTCGACGTGGCAATCTGTCCAATTCTTACTTAAGTCATTCCAACTGGAATTAAAACTTCTTATAAGGTCGTTAGTAACACCTGTATATAATGTTGTATTTTCATAATTTGTCATTATGTAGATATAAAATTGTTTATCATTCATTGACTTTATTCCCTTGCCGTATAGATTGCCACGCTTCCGTTGGTCGCTCGCAATGACAACTAAATATTAAACAGATTGCCGTGTCTTCACTTTGCGCCTTCTCTCAATGACAGCTTCTCGGCTATCGTAAGAACTTACACTATTAACAGTATTTCCTGAAAATATGAATATATTGTATAATTTTACTTATCTTTGAGATAAATATAGTACACACAAAACCTGTATCAAAGTTTTTAACAGTTTTTGCTTCTTAAATTGAAACATTTTATTTAAGTTAAGGAATACGGAATGGTCGACATTGAGGATTTAGTAGAAAAATTTAAAGCTAAGCTGGCATTTATCAAAAAAACAGAAAACTATAAAAATGAAATAGTTGAACCTATTGTAAATACGATTTTTAATGAAGAATTTGCAGATGTTTTCCAGAACATCTCTGAGGCTTTAAACGAAAAACTTGGACTTAATGAAATAAATTTTAAATCCGAAGGAAAAACCAGATTTTTTATTGAGGGAAGATTTCATCGAATAATTTTTCAGAAAAGTAAAATAGAAATACTGGAGAATTTTGTTAAGACAACTATAATTCCAATTTATATCTGGAAAGGAATAACAAAGCACTTGAATCCTATTTCGTTCACCATAAATTCTTCTTCTCATGATATAAAATGGAGTTTTGCTTCGCCGGAACACTACGCAAAAAACTTATTTAGCAAACTTATAGATGATGATGATTTTTTTATGTAAACTTAAGGTATAATCAATAAATATTTTCAAATAAAGTTTGTTTTAAAATAAAAGCAAGATAATCATAAATCGAGGTCAGACAAAAAGATGTTTATTGAACATGTAAGCGGACAAAAAATAAAAATAAAATTCGATATAAATGAAAAACAACTTTTGCTTGGAGATATATTGAAAATAACCGCTGCAGCAAAAAATGGTGTTCTTGCACAGGTTACAGGAATTTCTACTGCGGAAAATAATCCTAATTTTAATGTGGCGGAATCAAAAATACTGTTTACAATAGACAGCTTTGGAAAATTAATAAGCTGGCAGGGAAATATTCCTTCCCAGAATTTTATGATTAATAAACTTTCCGCTAAAGAAGTTTTATTATGCTCAAACACTTTAAATCCGCAAAATCCTGTTCCGTTGGGAACTTTGTCTTTATACCCTGATACGGAAGTTAATTTTGAAGCATCTTTTTTTGAAAAACCGACTGTAATTTATTGTGATAAACAAACTCAAAAAGACAATATTTTAGACCTTTTATCCTGTGAATTTTCTAAATACGTTGAAAAAACCGTATTAATTGATTTTAACAACACTTATGCGGACTTAAAAGTTTCACTAAAACTTGAAGCAGGGAAAAATATAAAACTTCCTTTTGATTTAAAAGGGCTTGAACTTCTTTACAACAAAAGTCTTTCGGGTGTTTCTCCCGAGACAAGAGCCACAATAGAAGCTGTTTTTATGGAAGTTGAAAATTATCTTTCGTCGGAATCAGTAGAATTTATTCCTTTCTCAAGCTTCAGACAGGCCGTAGATTCTGTGTATGAAACAAATAAATTAACCGAACTTGTTTTATTAAAAAATAAACTTTTAAAACTTCAGAAACAGGGGGTTTTTGCAGATAAAAGACAGGAAATTACAAGCCTGACAGAAAGTTTTAGAAATAATAATCTTGTAATACTTGATTTATCAAAATTCCCGCCAGAATGGCAGAAAAATTTAATTGAATTCATAATTGATTCAAATACTAATAAATATAAACAAAAGTTCTTTTTGGTGTTTGATTCCGACAAAATCGATATAGATAAATCTTTTATAGAAAATATTTGCACAAAAGCTAATAAAAACGGCATTTATCCTGTAATAATAGCCGGACACGAATCGGAAACAGCTGTTTCTTTGCTGTCTTATACAGCCAATATTATTGCTTTTGCACCTGAGAATACAACAAAAATAACGGCATTACAGGATAATTTAGTCAGGCTTAAAGATAACGAAGCTGTGATTACAGGAAAAATTACAAATAATCTGCCTTTATATTTGAATATTTATAATACGGAAATTTGTGAAGAAAGCGTTTCTTCCGATGATTCCTGTCTTTCAACCCAAACTTCACCGGAAATATATCTTTTTTCTGAAAGTGAAGATGAAACTCTTATATCTCCAATGACTGAAATAGTAAATCAGGACGAAGATGACGGGTCTTCGAGGAAAAGTCTGCACAGTCCATTTTTTGAAAATGCAGATGAAGAAGAAGATGATGATGAAGAAATAGAAATAGAAGAAAACAGTTTCATTTATTCAAATCAATTTGAGCATGATGAAACAGGAATTGAATTGATTAATAATATTTCAAAATTGCAAGAAGAAGTTTATACTTCTCAGGAAGAAGAATTTGACAATCCAAATACAGAAAATTCATTTTCTGATGAAGATTTTGACGATGACGACATTTCTGAAGATGAAGACGAAAAAGAAAGCGAGTTTGAATTAGAACAAGAAGATTCTTACAATCTTTCTTCTCAACCGTCTTCTTTTTATGATGAAAAAGAAAATAACTACGCCTCTTCTAAAAAATATGCATCAGGTTTTTCCGAAGACGATTTGTCAAGCTTTATTGATGAGGATATTGTAGAAAACACACGTCCTTCTTTTGACCTTGAAGAACAGGGCGATGAAGATTTTGATTATAATTCAACTGAAGAATTTCAGGATGAGTCAATGCTTGATTACGGAAGTTTTTATGATGGAACAGAAGAACAAAACGAAGATCAAGATGATGATACTTCCAATAACGAATATGTTGAAAATTATTTAGACGAAGAGGAAGAAGACGTTTATGAAATTCCTCAAAGTCATACTGTACAGATAAAAACAGCAGAACCTTCAATGCCGGCTATTCCTATATATTCAACGCCTAAAAATCAAAATACTGTTTCTTTTGATGAAGATTTTCAGGAAGGCGATAAAGTCAGACATGTAAAATACGGATTGGGAACAGTAACCAAAATAATAGGCTCCAGCGATAAAAGGCTTTGCAGTATTCAGTTTGAAGAGGTCGGAAGAAGACTTTTAGACCCCAAGCTTGCTGAATTGGAAAAAATATAAGGATAACGCCAGTAATAAATAATCGGTAAATTAAAAATCTCCGCTTTAAAAAAGCAGAGCAATTTTAACAGCAGTCCTTAAAGCTTATATATCTTGATTTTTATATTTTTAACAAGATAGGCTCCTAAACTTAAAAATTTTTTATGGAACTCGTTTAATTTTTATTCGTCAAAAGCTAAATAACTTATAAAAAGTAAATTTAGAGGAAAAGAATGAAAGTTAAACGATGGATTAAGTACGTTTTTTGCGCTATTTTGGCGGGTTTTATTGTTGGTTTTAACATTTATGAAATACACGATCTAAGTTCTATCAAAAATGTTCCGCTTAACTCAAAAAAAGCCATTAAAGAAAGAATCATGCAAGAAGCCACAAGACAGGGGTTAAGTCCTATACTCGCTTTAAGCGTAGTAAAACAGGAATCCGATTTTGAAAAAACAGCTAAAAGTTACGTAGGAGCCATAGGTCTTTTTCAACTTATGCCCTCAACTGCAAAGGATTTAAACATAAATCCTTACAAAACGGAAGAAAATATAAAAGGCGGAATAAGATATTTAAAAGCCTTAAAGGATCAATTTGGTTCTACAAGACTGGCGCTTGCTGCTTATAATGCAGGACCAGGAAGCGTTATGAGATATAACGGAATTCCTCCATTTAGCGAAACCAGAACCTACGTAAGAAATATTCTTAGTTATTATGATTATTACAGCAAAAACCCTAATTCAATAATGATTGAATAGGGAAATAAAACCTATCTTACTTATGTCCTTGATGCAAAGTTGCCGCACCGACTATTCCCGAAAAATCCTTTAACCCTGTTTTTACAATTTTTATCTTATCCGCAGGAACCGCAAGAGCCTTAGCAAAAGTCTTTTTGGTGGTTAGATCATAGAAGAAATCAATGGCTTCAATTAAACCGCCGCCTAAAATGATTAATTCAGGGTTGTAAAAATTTATTATAGAAGCAAGACCGCTGCTTAAATATTCTGATGCTTCGGTTATAGCGTTTAATACTATTTCATCACCTGCATCAAGAGCTTCTTTCAGGTCTTTTGACCGAATTACACCGCTTCCTTTTATGTTTTCAGTAATAATAGACTTATGACCTTTTTTAAGAGAGCCAAGAATTTTCTTTTCAATAGCTGATCTTGATGCATAAGCCTCAAGACAGCCATGTCCGCCGCATCCGCAAAGTCTTCCGCCTGAATCAACGATAATATGCCCAATTTCTCCTGCTGTTCCGGTTGCACCTTTTAAGTGCTTGCCTTCGCAAATAATTCCTGAACCTATTCCTGTCCCGACAAAAATACACACAAAATTGTTATAGCCAACACCGCTACCGAATTTCATTTCTCCGAGTGTTGCAACTTCAACGTCATTGCCGATATAAGTTGGTATATTAAAGTGTTCTTCAATGATTCTCTTAAGTTCTACATTAAAACAATTAAGGTTAGGGGCAGAAATAAGAATACCGTTTTCTCTGTCAACTTGTCCCGCCGCGCCTATACCTATTGAGGAAATTTGAGAAACAGGAATTTGTGCTTTGCAGATAGCTTTTTCGGCAGTTTCTATAATTCTTTGAATAATAAAGTCAGCTTCAAGTTTTTTGGTACGTTTTTTTGCTGTTTCTATTACAGTTCCTTTTTTTGTATCGATAATACCAGCCAAAATCTTTGTACCGCCGAGATCTATTCCTATTGAATAATTATTCATAAATATTTAACTCCTGAAGTAATTTACTGAACCAAACACAAAAAGCATTAATTTAAACAGCTGTTAGGATTAACAGTTTATCATGAACTAAGGCTTTTCGTAACCGTTCTTTCCCGTAAAAGGGTTTGTATTTCCTTTTGCCGACCAGTTATTCAGTTTATTTTTGTCCGGCAAAGAGCGATAATATCCTTTTACAATAGTGCCGTCTTTTTTTGTGTAGCTGTTTATGTATATATAAGGGATTCCGTTCAAGTCATAATAGACCGATATTACCCCATTTAAAGGAAAACTTTCAAGGATTATTGTATTTCCTCGAAAAAATAAGGAAAATGCCAGCAAACATATTATTAATAAAATTGTTGATAAGTCTTTCATTGTTTCAACAGAAATTTAAGTAAGAAATTGAAGAATTGAAGAGTTAAGAGAGATTGTTATGCCACCGAAAATACCATAATATGTGAACTAATTCAACTATGCTAATATTTTATTAAGAACTTAATTCCTTAGCCTTTTCACTCGAGGGAAAAATTGGCGGCCGGTGATAAAAAAAGAGTATGGATAAATGAGAAAAAAAGATTTTAAGCTCAACAAAATTCATTACATTATACTCGCAGTTGTATTGATAATAGGAATAGTCGTCCGTATTTGGGGACTCGGGGAAAAAAGTCTCTGGATAGATGAAATATATTCCTGGGTATTTTCTTCTCAAAAAACCTTCTTCGGCAGTTTTATTTACATGTTTGCTGATTTATCGCCACCGATATATTACCTAATTTTATATGTCTGGATAAAATTATTTGGAAGTTCCGAGTTTATGCTTAGATTTCCGAGTTTTCTTGCGGGAATAGCCTCTGTATTTTTTATTTATTTCGCTACCAAAAAAGTTTTCAATAAACAAATTGCACTCGGCGCTGCAATATTAACAGGATTATCGCCCGTTATGCTTTATTATTCGCAGGAAGCAAGACCATATAGCCTGTTTGCGATGTTTTCGATAATCACAGTTTCAGTCTGGATTGAAATAATTAATAAAATAGCCAAAGAAGATTTAGACTCAAAAACGCTTATAAAATACGTAATTTTTTCATTAGCAACAATTTTAACGCATTACTGGGGATTGGTGCTGGTATTTTTCCAGATTATATACCTGATGATTTTTTGTGTGGAGAAAAAGAGGAATTTAAAACTTATTTTAACTGCGGCTATGAGGATATTTTTAATATCGGGTTGTTTTTTTATTTGCCAGTATTCATTCTTAAAAAAATATACTTATATATTAAATCCAATGTTTTCGCGAATTTATATATCAAATCCTTTTCATGAAATATTTAAACAAATATTTTATGAAAATTATGTTTTTTTATTGATAGTAGTTATGTTTT